>NZ_RAYG01000034.1:0-61655 GCF_003670185.1 Parabacteroides sp. CH2-D42-20
AACGTTTTAGCTAGTCATTTTTATTAGGGACTGCGCTCAGAGATAGCAGAAAGTAGGTTTTTGGTGTTTGAATATTGTTAATCTCAATTAATTATAACCATTTAATAATAAAGATGGAAAAATGTAGTAAGAAGAGCAAGCAATTGTGTTTAAGCTTGTTCAAACCAAGTGTTATGATGCTTACCACGGGATTCCTATGTATGGCCTCCTTTCAAGGATTGGCGGCTGTGGAACCCTCGCACAACTACGGACCGAATGTTGAATCGGTCATGCAAAATGGTAAGACTATTACGGTTAAGGTTTCAGATTCAATGGGTGAGTTGATCGGCGCGAACGTGTTGGTCAAGGGAACTACTATCGGTAACGTAACCGACATGAACGGCTCGGTTACGTTGCAAGATGTGCCCGCAAACGCTGTTTTGGAAATCTCTTATATCGGTTACACGACCAAGGAAGTCCCGGTTGGCAGTCAAAGTGTTATAAATGTTACGTTGTCGGAAGATTCCCAGGCTCTTGAAGAGGTCGTGGTCGTAGGTTACGGTACGATGGAGAAGAAGCAAGTGACCAGCTCCGTTACCTCATTGTCTGCCGGCGATATGATGAAAGGTGTGGGTGGTGCCGATATCACCAGCTCTTTGCAAGGTAAGATCAGCGGTTTGATCTTGCAAAATAATGGTAGTGCCAATGGTACGACCACGATCCAGTTGCGTGGTTTGACCTCTATCAACTCTGGTAAGGCTCCATTGATCGTTGTCGATGGTTTCCCGGGAGGTGATATTCGTGCCTTGAACCAAGACGATATCAAATCTATCGATGTGCTGAAAGATGCTTCCGCTGGTGCGATCTATGGTACACGTGCTGCTTCGGGTGTGATCTTGATCACAACGAAGAGTGGTTCTAACACGAATGGTAAAGTAAAATTGAATTATAGTACTGAGCTTTCGAAGAAACAAAACTATGGCCGTCCGGATATGATGACCGCCGATGAATATCGCAATCGTACGGACGTGAATATCACTGATTACGGGCAGAACGCTGATTGGTGGGACGCTCTTTTGCAGAAGGATAACTTCTCGCAAAAACATCACCTCTCTTTGGAGCTAGGTACCGAGAACGCACAAGTGTACACCTCTTTCTTCTATGAGACCAACGAAGGCATCACGATTAAGGATAACCGTAAGGACTATAGTGGACGCTTGAATGCAAACTTTAAGCTGTTCGATGGTTGGTTAGAGATCCGTCCGATCGTGGATTATCGTCAGACTGCTCGTACTTCCGATGGATCGGATGAGGATAAGAAGGCAAACTTCAAGCAGGCGTTGTATAATAACCCGACTCGTTCGCCATTTGACCCGGAAAGCCCGACAGGCTATAATGTGTGGACTGGCGAGACATTGGACTATAATATCGTAGCCGACCGTATGTTGACCGACTATGAGGGATTGGACAAGTGGTTCAAGCCTGAGGTTACAATGAAGTTGAACATCAAGCCCATTGAGGGATTGAGCTATTCTCAGACATTGGGTTACGAGAACCGTCAGTGGGAGCTCCACCAGTTCCGCTCTCGTTACCACCGCGATGAGGTGACAAACAACCGTGGCGGTTGGGCTAAACTTGAGTTCTCAAAGACTGAGCACCTTACATCTGAGGGTTACTTCACATATCTGAAGGAGTTCAAGGGTGGCCATAGCTTGAATGCCGTTGCTGGTTACTCTTATTTCGAGAAGAATGGAGAGAATTTCAATGCTGAGAACTATGACTTCGGTGTTGAGGGACTGAAATATTGGGACTTAGGTGCGGGTTCATATCTGACAGATGGTAAGGCTGCCATGGGATCAGGTAAGAATATCACAGAGCGCCTGTTTGCATTGTATGCTCGTGCCAACTACTCTTACAATGACAAATATATGGTTTCTGCCACAATCCGTCATGAGGGATCATCAAAGTTTGCCGCCGAGAACCGTTGGGGTAACTTCTGGGCGTTGTCCGGAGGTTGGCGTGTATCTGCCGAGGAGTTCATGAAGGAGTTTGACTGGGTGAGCGACTTGAAGGTTCGTTTTGGTTATGGTGTTACAGGTAATAACGACTTCGATGCTTCCTATATGGCTAATACGTTGAGCCGCGACCAATACTGGATGCTTCCTAGCGGAAGCTGGGCTTATGTCTATGGTCCGAGCTCTAACGTGAATCCTTATTTGGGATGGGAGGAGAAGAAGGAGTGGAATATCGGTGTGGACTACTCATTCTTTGGCAACCGTATGTATGGTAAGTTCGATTACTATCGTCGTAAGATCGATGGTATGATCTACGAGGTGAATGTTCCACAGCCACCGTATCCAAATGGCAAGCAATGGCAGAATATTGGCGAGATGGAGAGTAAAGGATGGGAGTTCGAGGTTGGTGGTGACATCATCCAGAATAAGGACTTCACTTGGACTTCCAGCTTGAATATGAGCCATAACTCGGGTAAGATCCTTACGATGTATGGCAACAATTCACGTATGGATGGTAACGCTATGGATGAACCGGGATGGCCGGGCGATGCCGCTCGTATTGAAGAGGGGGCAGAGATCGGTGCGTTCCATATGTGGAAATTCGCTGGATTCGACGATAAAGGAGACTTCCTTTTGTACAATAAGGATGGTGAGGTTATACCTGCTTCCCAGAAGAGTGTAGACGACAAACAATATATCGGTAATTATCTGCCCAAGGTGATGATGGGATGGAACAATACCTTTACTTATAAGAATTTTGACTTGGGTATTAATATGCGTAGTTGGATAGGTTTCGATGTCTTGAATACTTATCCGATGTACTTGGGTATCCAGGGACAGAGTGGTGCCGGCCAGTGGAATCTTTGGAAACCGGCGCTTGACGATCCGAAGTTTAAGGACATTCGCGGCGTGAAGCAGCTTTGCGATTACTTCTTGGAGGATGGCTCGTTCTTGAAGATAGATGCGATTACGTTAGGTTATACATTGGCGTTGAATAAGTATACAAAATGGGCAGAGCGTCTGCGCGTATATGGAACTGTCGGCAATGTAGCGACTATTACAGGATATAGCGGACATAATCCAGAGGTAGATATCACAGGCTGGACAGGTGGTACCGATAAGGTTTGGAACTGTGACCCGATTGTCCGCACATACACTTTAGGTATTCAAGTAACATTCTAAAAAAGGTAAGAAGAAAATGAAAATTAGCAAGATAACAAATTGGATGGTAGCCGGGGCTGCTTGCTTGCTGCTGGGTACCTCATGTGATGTGGATCCTACCTTCTATTCGCAGGTTGTTCCCGACACGTATTATACGAATGCAGACGCGATTTGGTCGCGTTTTAATCGTCCTTTTACGCATTGGCGTTGGTGGGTAGCTCATAACGACGCTCGTGTGCGCTTGATGGAAGTGGGAACTGATGCTATGTGTGTGCCTACTCGTGGTAATGACTGGTTTGATGGCGCCGTTTATCAGAACATGCATCATCATCATTTTATGGATGATATGAGCCCGATGAAGGATGGATGGGACTTGACGACGATGGGTGTGGCTCAGTCGTGGAGTGCCTTGGAGGATTTGGAGAATATCGATTTCGTATCGGTGGGCTTGACTGAGGAGGATCGTGTATCAATGATTAATCAGTTGAACGTATTGGCTGCCTCTTTTTATTTGGATGGTTTGGACATGTTTGGTGGTATGCCTCTTTACACATCTACGAAGGAGGATGTGAAGGCTCGTGCTACAGATGTGGAGACTTTCCATTTTATCGACTCCTTGTTGGATGTATCTATGCCGAATCTTCCGTTGAAGGAGACCTTGGGAGCACCCGAGACGAACGTTATCCATCGTGCTGTGGCTGCGGCTTTGAAGGTTCGTTTGTATTTCAACGCTGAATCGTATATCAATAAACCGATGTATGAGGAGGCCGCTAAGATTTGTCAGGATATTATCGATGGAAAGTATGGTCAGTATAAATTGGCCAACCATTTCACCGAGATCTTTGGTTGGGGTAATGAGACTTGCCCGGAGATTATCTGGACAGTACCTTCCGAGAATGCCAAAGGTGAGACGGATGGTGGTTTGACTGCCTTCACTCTTCCCTATAATTTCAAGGATTTCTTAGGGGGCTTGCAGGATGCTAGTGGTAATAATGGGCTTTGCCTATGCCCTAGTCGCGATCCGGAGGGTAACTTGTATAAGTTTAACGTAGGTAATCCATACGAGACATTCAACGACAAGGATATCCGTAAGCAGCAGTATGTATATGAGGGTGGTCGCAAATACCGTGGTATGTTTATCGTTGGTGAGTTGCAAAACCCGGATTTCCCCGAGTACAAATGCTTGGGTGCCCGCGAGTATGCCGGCAAGGTCTTGAATGTCGTAGACCAGATCGCTCATATCAGCCAGGTGGGCAATACGGTAGCCAGTCTTAAGGATCTGACTTCTACGATTGCCGATGCAGAGGAGAACTCAGGCGTGCGTGTTCTTAAATTTAGTCCTCTGCCTAATCAAGATGAGTTCAAGGAACGTTTCAACCCAGATTGTCCTGTAATTCGTCTGACAGAGATCTATTATACTTTGGCGGAATGTAAGATGCGTTTGGGCGATAAGAATGGTGCGGCCGATATCATCAACTCCATCCGTAAGCGTAACTTCGAGGGTGGAAACGACCCGGATCCTGTTACCGCTGCCAATTTGGATAAATACCGTATGCTGAAGGAATGGATGCAAGAGTTCTTGCGCGAGGCCCGTCGTCGCACGGACTTAATCCGTTGGGACGCATATGTGACAGAGGATTGGTGGGATCATAAGGCTACGAACGATGAGAAATACAATCGTTATCCATTGCATCAATTGTCATTGGGTGCGAACCCGTTGTTGGAACAGAACCCGGGATATTAATAAGTTAAACTTAATATAAAAAAGGAGGTATGTCAGTTGGGCATACCTCCTTTTTTTGATATGGTGTGGAAAACGCAGTAGTACTTACTTAACCGGAGAATATATACTTCATCGGGCAAGTAAGTATATATTTGTAGACGAAGTAAGTACTACTGCGTTTTCTGGCATATAATTTTGATCTGCTATTAGTTCTTATTCAAAATGGGAGGAATTGCGTTTGATCGAGCGTTTTTTCCTGCCAGTCAAGCGTATTGTCAAGGAAAGTTTTTGAGATCATATGTTCTTATCTTGTTCTGATAAAAAGGAATGTCTATCTTTGTTCATGGTAAGTATATCTAAACGATCATCGCTATGAACCAGACAATTTATCCTATCGGCATACAGAACTTTGAGAAGATCCGTAAAGACGGTTATCTCTATATTGATAAGACAGCTTTGATTTATCAGTTGGCTAAGACCGGAAGTTACTATTTCTTGAGTCGTCCGCGGCGTTTCGGCAAGAGTCTCTTGCTATCTACGTTGGAGGCCTATTTCCAAGGGAAGAGGGAGCTGTTCGAGGGGTTGGCGATGGAACGGTTGGAGAAAGACTGGGAGGTATATCCGATCTTGCATTTGGACTTGAATGCTCGTCATTATAAAGATACTGCCGCTCTGACTAGTATCTTGAATGAGTTCTTGGAGAAATGGGAGGCTTTATATGGAACGGAGAAACAGGATCGTGCCTTGGAGGAACGTTTCAGTTATGTGATAGAACAGGCTTACCGCCAGACCGGGCATCGCGTGGTGATATTGATTGACGAGTACGACAAGCCTTTGCTGCAAAACCTGCACGATGAAAAGACGCAAACGCAATTGCGGAATATGTTGAAGCCTTTCTACGGCGTGTTAAAGACGATGGATAGAGCCATTCGTTTCGCTTTGTTGACAGGGGTGACGAAGTTTGGTAAGGTAAGCGTGTTCAGCGATTTGAATAACCTTATGGATATCTCGATGGACAATCGCTACGTCGAGATATGTGGCATCACGGAGAAAGAGATACATGCCTACCTAGAAGAGGAGTTGAAGGAGCTGGCTGAGACACAGGAACTGGATTATGAGGAAACCAGCCAGAAACTCAAGGAGCGCTATGACGGATACCATTTTACCGCCAAGTCTGCGGGAATATACAATCCCTTTAGCCTATTGAATACCTTCGCCAAGATGGAGTTCGGAGATTATTGGTTCGAGACCGGTACGCCCTCTTACCTCGTTGAATTACTCAAGCATACCCATTACGACCTTTACGAGATGGCGAACACGGAGACTGATGCGGATGTGTTGAACAGTATCGATGCTGCCTCGAAAAATCCCGTTCCCGTAATCTACCAGAGTGGTTACTTGACGATCAAGGATTACGATCCTGAATTTGGTATCTACCGGCTAGGTTTCCCGAACCGGGAAGTGGAAGAAGGTTTCGTGAAATATCTCCTTCCATTTTACACGAGTGTTAGTGCGCCCAAGACCCCTTTCGAGATCGGGCAATTCGTACGAGAGATACGCTCCGGTGATTACGATGCGTTCTTCCGCCGTTTACAAAGCTTCTTCGCTGATACACCCTATGAGGTGATCGCCGGCCAGAAGCCGGAGCGTGATACGGAGTTGCATTACCGGAACGTGCTTTTTATCGTATTTAAGTTGGTTGGACTTTATACGCAGGTGGAATATCATACCTCACAAGGGCGTATTGATCTCGTTCTGAAGACCGATCGCTATATCTACGTGATGGAATTCAAGCTGAACGGCACCGCCGAGGAGGCGTTGCGCCAGATAGAGGAGAGACAGTATGCGCTTCCCTTTGCGAGTGATCCACGGCAAGTTTTTAAGATCGGCGTGAACTTCTCCTCTGTGACCCGTAACATCGAGCGATGGTTGGTGGAATAATAATCTATTAAGTATATGAACTGGAAACAAACGCTTTTCTGGTCTTTTTCGACAGCTGCTATTTTTTATTATTTCCTGCTTTTTGGCGTGTTTGTGTTTGTCGGTCAGGAGGAGATGCAATTGTTTATACCTGAGTGGTGGTATATCCGGGAGTTCCTTTTTCAGCCGGGAGGATTTTGCGCTGTCGCCGGGCAATGGATCATTCAATACTACCGGCAGCCTATGTCGGCGGTGGTTCTCCATACGGTTTTACTCGTTGGTTGCGGGTTTATGGTCTATAGGATCTTGCGTTGTTTTTCTGACAAGACCTACCTGCTGTTCCTTTCTTTATTGCCGGTCCTGTATCTGGTTAAGATGAGTATTCATGGGGAGTATTTGGTGGACGGGACGGTTGGCGTGGTTTTGATGCTTTTAGCTTTGTCGGTCTCGCTAAAGGTGCGGAGGGCGGGTTCTATTGCCGGATACGGAATTGCCTCTACACTTTTTTTATGTGGGCTGACCGGGCTTCTATCTGTCTGTTACGCTTTCTTATATACGCTGTTAGCCTTACTCCGCTACAAAACGTCGCGGCAAAGATTGGCCGCCGCTGCCTGCTTGATCCCAGCGCTTTTTATCTATTTGTTTAGCGGATGGTTAGGGATTCCTGTACCTTTGTCTGATGGATGGATGCCGGAAGCCTATCTGGAGATACAGCGATTACCTCATTATTATATGTATCGTGTATGGACTTTCTTTACCCTTTCGATTGTCGGTGTTGCTTTATTCGCTCGCTTTGTTCCGGTGATTGGCGAGAAGAGTAAATGGATGGATCGGGTAGCCCTTGTTGTTTGTCTGATCACGGCGCTGGTATCCATACGGTTTTGCCTGCCGGAACCTTGGCATGCGCAACGCATGATGCTTGACGAGCTCTCTTTCTTAGCCCGGGAGAGGCAATGGGACGCCATTATTGATAAGTACCGGGGAAAGCAGATCTATAATTATGTTAGCTTAAACTATTTGAATATGTCGTTGGCCCATAAGGGAGAATTGGCCGACCGGATGTTTACTTTCGATCAGAAAGGAACGAAAAGCTTATGTGCCGATTGGAATCAGACCTTTTACATGGATCGTTTATTGAGCGATGTTCATTTTCTTGTTGGCGATGTCTCTTTGTCTGAAAGCTTTGCGATGGACGGATTTACGCAAGCCAAACGTAAAGGGAGTGCCCGCATGATGCAACGTTTCGTGCAAGTTTGTCTGATTAGGGGTGAGGTGGCGCTGGCCAAGAAATATTTGGACTTGCTTGCCGCTATGCCATTCTATAAAGATTGGGCTTGCCGTTATGCTACCTATCTGGTACATCCGGAATTAAAGGATAAAGATCCGGAGTTGAGTGACAAATATATGCCTGTTGAGAAAAGAGATCGACTGAGTTTGTCCGTACCTGTCGATTCCTTATGGAGTGGATACAATCTTCCGGATCATCGGATCGGTTGGGAATACCGGGGATGTTATTATTTGTTGGGTAAGAAGCTGGATGCATTTGGCCGGTTCTTGGAAGAGACACCTTTCATGAAGGGGGAACCGATACCCCGGCATTTCCAAGAAGCCGGATTGTTGTTGGCGGACAAAGACAGTATATCGCTTTCCTCCTATTCCATACAGCCGGAGATCGTAGATCGATACCGGGAATTCAAGCAGGTTTTGGGACGATCTGCCAACCAAGTGGATGTGTCCTCGATGTATCGACAATTTGGAGATACCTATTGGTATTATTACTATTTCAAGATCTTTAAAGGAGAAGAACAATGAAGCGATTATCTATCTGTTGGATTATAGGTTGTCTTTTGGGACTTGTGGCTTGTAGACCGGAAGTTCCTGCGCAAGCGGAACAAGGAGAAACTGACGTGTTTCCGGATTACAGGGAAGTTACTGTACCGGTCAATATGGCCCCTCCCAATTTCAAGTTGGTTGATCAACAGCTACAGGGGATAACTCGGTTGAAAACTATGAATAGGGAGTTGATAATCGCAGCCGATCATGGTGTTTTCAACCTGCCGGAAACGGATTGGAAGGTCTTATCGCAGGACGCACAAGGAAAACAAATAGATGTGACGGTTTATTTTCGAGAACCTCAAAGTGATTGGAAACAAATGAGTTTCCCTATCTATGTGTCAAGAGATTCCGTTGACGCTTATTTGGTGTATCGCCGTATTTTTCCCGGATATCGGATGTGGAACGAGATGGGGATTTATCAACGATGTGTTGAAAACTATGTTGAAAAGTCTATTCTTGATAACCAATCGACAAATAATAGTTGTATGAACTGCCATGCCTTTTGTGAGCGACAAGGGGAACAAATGCTTTTTCATCAGCGGGGTTCTCATAATGGGACTTACTTGATTGATCATCGGCAGGTAAAGACGATTGCGTTGGAACGGGACGGTAAGCCGGCTTCGTTCGTTTATCCGTATTGGCATCCATCCGGCCGGTATGTCGCTTTTTCTACCAATGAGACCCACCAAGACTTCCATCTTTCCGATGAGAATCGGATTGAGGTATATGACGTGGAATCGGACGTGCTGATCTATGACACGGAGAAGGAGAGGGTATTCAGTTCGCCATTATTGGCTTCCATGGCGTGTTATGAGACTTTTCCCACTTTTACTCCGGATGGTAACTATCTGCTGTTCTGTTCGGCGGATTCTGTCTGTATGCCGGAAAATTATCGGGATGTCCGGTATAACCTGCTACGAGTCGCTTTTGATCCGGAAGACGGTTCGATTGGAACCCAAGTGGATACCTTATATAATGCGAGGGAAGCGGGCCGGAGTGTTAAGTTCCCGAGAGTCTCCCCGGATGGGAAGCGGCTACTTTATACGGTGTCCGATTATGGCAATTTCTCTATTTGGCATAAGGATGCGGATTTGTATATGCTGGATCTGTCTACCGGGGCAATCGATTCTTTGCCGGAAGTGAATAGCCCGGATGTAGAGAGCTATCATTCTTGGAGCGGCAATAGTCGTTGGTTTGTCTTTTCCAGCCGCCGGGACGATGGGCTTTTCACACGCCCGTATTTGGTACATGTGAATGAGCGGGGGCAGTGCGGTAAACCTTTCTTGTTACCGCAAGCATCTCCGGATTATTATGAATGCTCCCTGTTCTCGTTTAATGTTCCGGAATTTATACATACTCCGGTTATAATCTCGAAGGAAAGGTTGGTCGAGGCTTCACGAAAAGAAGACACTACGACCATTAAACATATCGAGGGCATCTAATTTTTCACTTCTTTGTGCCGAAGGTATTTATAAAAGTCGTACTTTTGCGCTAAAATCAAAACGATGCGAAAAGTTCATTTGATCTCCGTAACCGAACCTTTGGTTTTAGATCTAGCCCTAGCACTTCGAGAAAAAGGATATGAGGTAAGCGCTTCCGGTTGTGGTCTGACTGAAGAGATGATAGGAAGACTTCATAACGCGGGCTGTACCTGTTATGGAGATGGGTGGTTTCCGGAGAAATTAATAAAAGATATTCACTCGGTGGTTTTGGGTGCTAAAGTAAAGCAAGATAACCCGGAATTATTGCGTGCGAAGGAATTGGGGATGTTAATCCAATCCATTCCGGAATTTATATTTCAACGGACTCGGTCGAAAACTCGGGTTGTTGTGGCGGGTAGTCGTGGAAAGAAGACAATTATTTCCATGATGGTCTGTGCGTTGCGTCGGCAAAAGTTGGCGTTCGACTATGCGTTGACTAGCAAGGTGGACTCGCTTCCGAATCGGGTACATTTGAGTTATGAGGCACGTATCGCTTTGATCGAAGGAGATGAGCATATCACCTCTGCCTTGGACAAGCGTTTCCAATTGGAATTCTATCGTCCGCATATCGCCATCCTGACGAATTTATCTTGGTCTACCGAGACGGATCATGCGACTCCGGAGGCCTATTTATCCACTTATCAATCTTTCTCCGTTTCTATTGAGCGGGAAGGGAAATTGATTTATTTTGGAGGTGATGATACTGTCAGTCAGTTGGCAGGGGACGTCCGGAGCGATATCACCGCTATCCCTTTTGAGGAACATCCGGTCGTGGAGAAAGACGGGCAGACTTTTCTGCATACTCGCTACGGAGACTATCCGGTACGGATTCCCAATCGCTATTTCTTGATCAATCTGAATGCGGCACGTTTGGCTTGCCGGCAGTTAGGCGTTAAAGACGCGGATTTTTATCAAGCGTTATCGGAATATAGTTTATCTTTGCCGATATGATAATAGCTAGACAAAAAAGAAAAGAGAATATCGCTGAATATCTGCTTTATATGTGGCAGGTTGAGGACTTGATCCGGGCGAATAAGTTCGATATGGATTCGATCAACCGCACGGTGATCGCCCATTACGACCAGCCCGAGGAGGTGAAGAAGGAGATCGCTCAATGGTACGAGGAATTGATCGAGATGATGCGTAGCGAAGGGGTGATGGAGAAAGGTCATATCCAATTGAACAAGAATGTGATTATTACTTTGACCGATTTGCATCTCCGTCTTTTGAAATCTCCGAAAGAGATGGTTTATAGCGCGGCTTATTATAAGACGCTTCCTTATATCGTACAGCTCCGGGCTAAATCGGGTGGAGAGGATCTGCCGGAGTTGGAAACTTGTTTCGCCGCCGTATATGGCTATCTGCTTTTGCGTATGCAAGGGAAAGAGGTGAGTGCGGAGACGTTAGAGGGTATTAAACAAATCAGTTCCTTCTTGGCGTTGCTCGCCGAGAAATATCGGGAAGATATGAAAGGGGAACTTAAACTAGAGGATTAATAATAGATATAGACATGAAGACAGTTTTGGTAACCGGAGCGAACGGTCAATTGGGAAGTTCTATCCACGCTCGTATCAGCCAGTATCCCGGCTATAATTTTCTTTTTACGGATATAGATACGTTGGATATTTGCGACAAGGAGGCCGTCCGGAAATATGTCTTGGAAAATGATGTTCAATATGTCATGAATTGCGCCGCTTATACGGCGGTGGATAAAGCGGAGGAGCATGAGGATCTGTGTATGCGCATCAACCGGGATGCGGTACGGAACTTAGGTGAGGCCGCTCATGCCGTAGGTGCGAAGGTGATTCATGTATCTACCGATTATGTGTTCGATGGAACGAGTTGCCGTCCTTATCTGGAAAGCGATGCGACTTGTCCTGTTTCCGTATATGGACGTACGAAACTGGCGGGAGAGCGGGCCTTGATGGAGGTGTGTCCGGATTCCGTGATTATCCGTACGGCTTGGTTGTATTCTGAGTATGGAAACAATTTTATGAAGACGGTATTGCGTTTGGGAAAGGAGCGGGATGAGTTGCGTTTCATATTCGACCAAGTGGGTACGCCTACTTATGCCGGAGATTTAGCGGTCGCTATGCTTACCGTGCTGGAACGTGCCGAGGCGGGTAAATTTATACCGGGTATCTATCATTTCTCGGACGAGGGGGTGTGTAGCTGGTATGATTTTACGGTAAAGATCTTGCAAATAGCAGGTATGAATAACCGGGTGATACCCATAGAGACCAAGGATTATCCGACACCGGCCAGCCGCCCGCATTATAGCGTATTGAATAAAGGTAAGATAAAAAGCTCGTACGGACTGACGATTCCCCATTGGGAGACTAGCTTGGCCTACTGCATGAATAACAAAGTGTAACTGATAACAATATATACATATAAAATAGAATGAGCCAGTATTCAGAAGAGATTGAAAGAAGAAGAACGTTTGCCATAATCAGCCACCCGGATGCCGGTAAGACTACGCTTACCGAGAAATTATTGTTATTTGGTGGCGCTATCCATGTAGCGGGAGCGGTGAAGTCTAATAAAATCAAGAAGACTGCCACGTCCGACTGGATGGAGATTGAGAAGCAACGCGGTATCTCCGTAGCTACCTCCGTAATGGCTTTTGATTATTCCGATCATAAGATTAATATCTTGGATACACCGGGCCACCAAGATTTCGCCGAGGATACGTTCCGTACCTTGACGGCGGTGGATAGCGTTATTATCGTAATCGATATCGCCAAGGGAGTAGAGGCGCAGACTCGTAAGTTGATGGAGGTTTGCCGTATGCGTAAGACTCCGGTGATCGTTTTTGTCAACAAGATGGACCGTGATGGTAAAGATCCTTTTGATTTGCTGGATGAGATAGAAGAAGAATTACAGATAAAGGTACGCCCATTGAGCTGGCCGATCGATATGGGACAACGTTTCCGGGGCGTATACAATATTTTTGAGCAGAAACTGAACCTATATACCCCGAGTAAGCAATATGTGACGGAGAATGTGGAATTCAAGGATATCACTAGTCCGGATCTCGAGACTTATATTGATCCTACGCAAGCTGCGAAGCTTCGTGAGGATATAGAGTTGATAGAGGGGGTTTATCCCGAATTTGATGTGAATACGTATTTGGATGGGGATATCGCTCCGGTATTCTTTGGCTCCGCTCTGAATAACTTCGGTGTGAAAGAGCTATTGGATTGCTTTATTCGTATCGCTCCCTCGCCACGTCCGATCCATGCGGTAGAGCGTGTGGTAGACCCGAATGAGGATAATTTCACCGGCTTCATTTTCAAGATCCATGCGAATATGGACCCGAACCATCGCAGTTGTATCGCTTTTGTGAAGATTTGTTCCGGTCGTTTTGAGCGTAACGCGAACTATAAGCATGTACGCTTCGGTAAGATGATGCGTTTCAGTAGTCCGACGGCTTTCATGGCTCAGAAGAAAGAAGTGGTGGATGAGGCGTTTGCGGGTGATATTATCGGTTTGCCGGATACCGGGAACTTTAAGATAGGGGATACGTTGACTTCCGGAGAGGAATTGCATTTCAAGGGATTGCCAAGCTTCTCTCCCGAGATGTTCAAATATATAGAGAACGCCGATCCGATGAAGGCAAAGCAATTGAACAAAGGTATCGAGCAATTGATGGACGAGGGTGTAGCCCAGTTGTTTACCAATCAATTCAATGGCCGGAAGATTATCGGTACCGTGGGACAATTGCAGTTTGAGGTTATTCAATACCGCTTGTTGCATGAGTATGCCGCTCAATGTAAATGGGAGCCGATCAGCCTATATAAGGCTTGCTGGATCGAGAGTGATAACCAACAGGCATTGGAGAATTTCAAGAAACGTAAGGCGCAATATATGGCGTTGGATAAGGAAGGCCGTGATGTTTATTTAGCGGATTCCAGCTATGTATTGATGATGGCCCAACAGGATTTTCCGGATATTAAGTTCCATTTTACATCAGAGTTCTAATATGAAAAGTCAATTCTCCATTCTTTGTTTACTTGTTAATATCTTGTTGATAAGTTGTGAACAGGCTCCCCAATACTATGAGGTATCCGGAAGGCTTCATACACCTTATCATATTAAGTTTGAGCATACTAAACCATTGGATAAGGAGATTGACGAGCAGTTGAAATATTTCTACCACCTGTTTAATGCTTTTGATTCTACTTCGGTAATCAGTCAGGTAAACCAGAACCGTGACATACGGGTAGATACGCTCTTCCAAAAAGTCTTTAAGAAGGCGCTTGAAGTGTCTACTGAGACAAATGGGGCCTACGACGTGACTTGCGCCCCGTTGATCAACCTTTGGGGGTTTGGCTTCAGCCGGAAGGATAGCGTAACCCCTGCTCATATCGACAGTGTCCGTCAGTTTATCGGTTTTCAGAAAGTTCGTTTAGAAGGGGATCGCATCGTGAAGGACGATCCTCGCTTGATGATGAACTTTTCTTCTTTGGCGGATGGAACGGTTTGCGATATGATAGCCCAAATGCTGGAGAAGAAAGGGGTCCGTAATTATTTGGTGGAGTTTGGTGGCGAGATGCGTGTGAAAGGTGTGAATCCCTCGGGCATGGATTGGCGCTTAGGGATCACGAAGCCTACGGATGACGCTGCCGGCATGAATCAAGAACTCGAGCAGATCGTTAGCTTCCCTAAACCGTTAGGAATGGCTACATCAGGTAATTACCGTAATTTTTATATAAAGGATGGACGTAAATACGCCCATACGATCGACCCTCGTGAAGGTTGCCCTGTACAGCGGGATATCCTTAGCGCTACGATCGTCGCTCCGGATGCCATGACCGCTGATGCGTATGCTACCGCATTTATGGTCTTAGGCTCGGAGGAGGCTAAATCCTTATGCGCTAAAGTGCCCGGCCTTGACTATTTTATTATTTGTTCCGATTCGATAGGAGACGGGTATCATCCGGAATACTCTGAGGGCTTTCGCCGATATCTGGTGACTGCCGATAAGTAATTGATTTATTTATAAGCTGTTAAGATGTTGTTCTTAGAATAGGCATTGTAAGATCTTTATGATGCCCATTCTAAGGAGCTTATAATGCCCATCGTAAGCATGCTATAATGGGCATTGTAAGAAAGGTCTGTTTATAGGATGGATTTGATCTCTTCCAGAGAGCGGACTGTATGGGTCGGGGTGAATCCATCGGCAGGTAATCCTTCCGGATTCAACCATATCTGGTCGATCTTGGATTGGTAAGCCCCAATGATATCAGCTTCCCAGCTATCCCCGATCATTAAGCTCTCGGATCGGCGTGAGTTCGTGTTCTTTAAGGCGAAGTCGAAAATACCTTTATGGGGTTTTTGTATATTAGCGTCCTCGGACAGGATCATCCGTTCGAAATAAGGAGCCAAGCCAGCGTTGCTAAGTTTCTTGAATTGTACCTCACGGAATCCATTTGATAAAATAAATAACCGATAGGAAGGGCGGAGATATTCCAGTAATTCAATGGCTCCGGGCACTAATCGGGTTTTGGTGGTCGTGCGTTGCAAGAAATCATTATTTACCGATAAGACGGTTTTCTTATCTTCTATTCCTAACGGACGAAGTACGTAGAGAAATCGATCCAAGATTAAGGTTTGCCGGTCTATTTCCCCCGAACGGTACTTGGCCCATAAGTCTAGATTATGAGGCATATAAATATCGAAGAAAGCCTCGAAGGAGGCATAATACCGATTAAAGTGGTAATCGGTATATAGCTCTTCAAGGCATTCTTTATTGTTATGGTACGTATCCCAAAGGGTATCGTCCAAATCGATAAATATACTTTTATAAATCATTATCCAACTTCGATCACTAAATACTTGCCTAGGCTCCAGAAAGCCTTCTCGTCATTTATTTTCAAGGTCAAGTTTCCGTCTTCATCCTCTACGAACTCATAAGATCCTTCCGGATGATTGGATTTTAGTTTAGCCTTGCTTGCGAACAAAGGAATTTCTTTTACCTCACGGATATCGATAGAGATGAAATAATCCTTGTTGAAACCACTCTGCAATACTTTAGATTTAGAGAACAGGCCACCACCGGATAAGATCTTCTGTTCCTTCAATTCCTTGGAAGTACCGAAACAGTAGTAAGCCGTGTGAAGGGCTTTATCTTGAGCGTTCAATTTCTCGGATTGAGCGGCTGCGGTAGTAGCCAGACTTTCCACATCCTCATTCAAGGAACTTACCATCTCGTCCAATTCTTGGATACGCACGTTCTTCTTTGCCAAATCCTCTTGCAAAGCGACAATCATCGTTGCCTTTTGATCCAGCTCGGAGGAAAGACGATCGATCGTCTTACGTAATGCGGCGGATTGTATACCGCTTTTCTTCAATTTCTCCTCCAACTGGCTGATTTGCTCCTTGTTCTTCTTCAAGGTCTCGCTGATCAATTGCATGTTCTGCTTGATTTGATCTCTGCGTGACTGATTTAGCTCACCGCCGGTTTGTTGTTGGATTGTCAAATAATTCTCGGCATCACGTATAGATTGAAAATCAGATTCAATATCATTTAGGGTGGAGAGCATATCATTAAGCTCATCCGTGTTCTTCGTATTCTCGATACGTAGAGAATCGTTCTCAGCCTTTAGTTTCTTGTAATCCGCTGAATTTTGGCCACAAGAGGCCAGCATGGCTGTGCAGACACATACTAATAATACTTTCTTCATGTTCTTTTTGCTTGTTAAGTTAAACATCTTTTTCTGTCTCTTTGTCCTTTTTATCTTTTAAGCCTGCTAATACAATAACAATCTCACCCCTTGGTTCGTTCACGGTAAAATGCTGAATTACTTCTTCTAAGGAGCCTCGTACGGTTTCCTCGTGTAATTTGGAGATTTCCCGGGATACTGATACTTGGCGGTCCGTACCGAAAAACTCGGCGAATTGCGTCAAGGTCTTGAGCAGACGGAAAGGTGATTCATAAAAAATAATAGTCCGGTATTCCAAAGCCAATTCTTTTAGCCGGGTTTGCCTTCCTTTCTTTTGAGGGAGAAACCCCTCGAAACAGAACTTCTCATTGGGTAATCCGGATGCTACCAAGGCGGGCACGAAAGCCGTAGCTCCGGGCAGGCACTCTACGTTTACCCCTTGGCGAACACATTCCCTCACCAACATGAATCCCGGATCGGAGATGGCCGGCGTACCGGCATCGGAAACAAGGGCGATATTTTCGCCTCCCTTGATACGGGCCGCGATTTGCTCCACCGTCTTATGTTCATTGAACTTGTGGTGGGACTGCATCTTGTTCTGTATCTCGAAATGTTTCAGCAAGATGCCGGTCGTACGGGTATCCTCCGCTAAAATAAGATCTGCTTCTTTTAGCACACGGATCGCCCGGAATGTCATATCTTCCAAGTTACCAACAGGGGTTGGGACTACAGTCAATTTTGCCATATCGTATATTTATGAGAAGCGTTTTTCCAATAGCTTGATGAAATCGGCTACGGAAGCGTCTTCTATATTCCAGTTCAACACCTTGTTCAGATAAGTGACCGATTCCTCGTACGAGCTAAGATCGTTCAGGTCTGAGATCGCCTTATTCATTTTCTCCTCATTTCCTCCGAATAATTCCCTTCTGAAGCGGAAACGATCATTTAAACTGAATGCCTTACGGAAATCAGAAAGATTCTTTTTCTCCAATATATCATTCAGTGAAATACTGGATTTATCCGCTAATATAGTTTTATGTGGAATCTCTATCTCTTTCAAGGGGATTGTCTCTTGTACGATCTTTTCTTCTGGGATCACTTTTTCGACAATTGGTTCTATTACGATAGGTTCCTCAACGACCGGTTCTTGTACCTGTACGACCTCGATCGTAGGGGATACTTCCGGAGCCGGTTGCACCTCCGGCATCTGTAAAGGTTTACTTACGGGAATAGAATCGATAAGTCGTTGGTGTTCCTCCATTTGTTTACGCAAAGCCTCTAACTGAAACTCCTCCAGCGTATGAAGCTCCTTCAATACCTTGTGGGTCAACTGGAAGGTCTGGTTGAAGAAAGAGGCGGGATAGATTTCCGCGTCCCTCATTCCGGCTACCAACTTCTCCAGCTCCCTGATATCGATCAATAGATAATCTATTTTTTCCTTGTTTGCCATTTCTATATGTTTTTCAGATGCTATAAATCATCCGGACATACGTATGTTTTGCAACAAAAATAAGTATTTCTTGTCAATGTTGCCAGTTTCGATCTTAAAATATTGTAAATCATTCGACGAACTCGTCCGGTAAATTCACCAGATATAGGTGATGGGTCGCCCGGGTAAAAGCCGTGTAGAGCCACCGATAGAAATCCTCACCAAGCATTTCCTCCGTGATGTAACCGATATCGAGAAAGACGTTCATCCATTGGCCGCCTTGGGCTTTATGGCAGGTTACCGCATAAGCGTATTTTACTTGGACGACGTTGTAATGAGGATCTACCTTCATCTTTTTCATTTTTCCCGCCTTGGTAGGAATGTCCTCGTAATCTTCCAATATGGTGTAAAAGAGCTTGTCGTTTAGCTCCTTAGGGAGGGCGGGGGAGTCGGTCTGTAAAGTATCCAATAGGATTTTCAAATCGATTTCCAGATCATAATCTTGAAAACGAGCCGTGATGTCGGCAAAGCGGAAGCCATACATCTCCGTGACACGGCGTACCCGCATGACTTGAATGATCTCTCCGTTCGCTATAAAGTCCATCTCCTTGCAATTCGCTGTCCAATAATAATTGTTCTTCGCTACCATTAAACGATCGCCGGACGATAGCTCTTCTTCCCTGTATAGGATACGGTTACGTATGCCGTTATTATAAATCGTGGCTCGTTTATTCGAGCGGGAGATAATCATTGTCTCTTCCATACCGTCGCGGCTATAGGCGGAAGATATTTCCTCAATTAGCTCATCTCCATTGACTTTCGTGAAATCGGAGAAGCCTTTTAATTGTAATTTCGGAAAGATCTCGACCGTGTGGTTTCGTAGTGCGTCTCGTAGCCGGGTAGCGTTGAACAGGATTCCCGAGTCCTCGCTTTGGCGTACGACTTGAGTTAACGCTATCTCCCAAACCTGTAGGTTGTAACCCCGTAATATCTCAGGATTCAAGGCGGGACTCTCCGTTTGCATTACTGGAGGAAGCTGTGCGACATCTCCCATTAGGATAAGACGGCAGTTTTCCCCGGAATAGACATACTGGATTAAATCGTCCAACAGGCGTCCGGAACCAAAAACAAATGAATCCAACCCCTCGTTGGCGATCATAGAAGCCTCGTCGACGATAAAAAGTGTATCTTTATGTAAATTATCTGCCGGCATGAAGCCCGTCGGCTCATTGGAAAACGCCCGTTGACGATATATTTTTTTATGAATTGTATACGCTTTTTGGCCAGCGTAGCCCGAGAAAACTTTGGCTGCTCGTCCGGTTGGAGCCAACAAAAACGTTTTTTGCTTTAGTTCGTTAAGCGTTTTCACCAAAGCCCCGACCAGAGAGGTTTTTCCGGTTCCTGCGTAGCCTTTCATCAGAAGAAGGCTGTCCGGTTCCTCAGACAAGAGAAATTCGGTAAGCGTATGAAGCGCTAAAAACTGATCATCCGTCGGTTTATAGGGGAAATTTCGTTCGATTTGCTGGCTTATGTAACTATTTATCATTTTGATCGCAATAATTTTCGCGATAAAGGTAGTGTATTAAATATTCTTTTTTAAATTTGCCGAACGAAATAAATTCAAAAAACAATACAAACCATGAAAGTTACATTAAAGATTTTATTAGCTGCCGCAGTTGTACTGCTAGTTTACATGTGCTACAAGAGCGTCACTGGTCCGATTGAGTATGATGATCAGAAGACTATTCGTGACAATGCGATCATCGCCCGTTTGATTGAAATCCGTAAGGCTCAGATCGAATACAAGAACATGTATAAGACTCATGCCGGAAGTTTCGACGATTTGGAGAAATTCTTGAATACGGATAAGTTGCCGTTCTTGATCAAGGAAGGTGTATTGACGGATGAGCAGTTGGAGAAAGGTATGACAGAAGCAGAGGCTGTTAAGAAAGGTTTAATCAGACGTGATACCATGTGGGTATTGGCGAAAGATACTTTGCTGGGTAAGAACTATGATGTAGCGGCTATGCGTTATGTTCCGGCCGTTCCGGGTGAAAAGATTACTTTCAAGATGGATACGGCTACGTTGAAATCTGGTTCGGGTTATGAGATCAAAGTATTCGCTTGTGAGGTTCCTTACAAAGAATATTTGCGTGACATGGATGCTCAGTTGACTTATAACTTGATCGACAAGGCAGAGAAACAAGGTAAGTTCCCGGGATTGCGTGTAGGTTCTTTGGAAGAAATTAATAACAACGCAGGTAACTGGGAATAATCAGCGGCTCATATGACTATCAGCATTCCTGATACGTTAACTACTGATAATTCGGAAAAGTATATAGTGTCCATCCGGCTTCGGTCGGGTGGACTTTCTTTTTCCGGGTATGATCCCTCGGCTGGAGGAAGTTTCTTTTATCGGGAAACGGAATTCGATCGGGCGGTCTCTTTCATTTCTTCCCTTAAGGAGTTTTTCTTCGCTCATGAGTTTCTTACGTGGACTTATAAACGGATTAACGTGATCTGTGTATCTCCGGAATATAGCTTGGTCCCTGATAATTATTGGGGGGACGGTAAGGAAGGGCGTTTATTGGATTTCAGCTTTTCTACACTGGAATTGCATTGCTTAACCGATACTTTAAAGGAACAACAGGCTAAGTTGGTGTTTGGTGTAGACGAGGAGGTTTACGAATTTTGCTCCCGTTCTCTTTTGCATCCTTTTTTCTCCCACTACATGACTTCTCCGCTAACGCTATGGACAAAAGAAAGTAGTGCTAGCTTACCCCGGCAAATGTATGTCGTGATAGAACGAAAGCGGATGGATGTGGCCTGCTATGCTCAAGGGAAACTCTTATTTGTGAACTCTTACCCGATCGACCAATCGGACGATATAGTATACTATATATTATATGTATGGAAACAGGCGGGATTGAACCAAGAAAAGGACCAGTTGCTTTTAGCGGGGGAATCTTCCTCGCGAATGCGGGTTCTGGAGCGATTGCGAGCCTATTTACGCCATGTTAAGCCGGTGGAGATCCCTTCGGAAGCCTATTTGTTGGGAACGGATGTAACGAAAGCCCCTATGGATTTAATATCTTTATTAATATGCGAATAATAAGCGGTATATACGGTCGTCGGCGTTTTGACGTGCCCTCTTCGTTTAGCGCACGTCCTACGACGGATTTTGCGAAAGAGAATATTTTTAACGTAGTAAATAATTTGGTGGATCTGGAAGGCATGGATGCGTTGGATCTTTTTGCCGGAACCGGAAGTATCTCTTTTGAGTTGATCTCACGAGGATGCCGGAATGTAACCGCCATAGAGAAAAATAACGCTCATGCCTCTTTTATAGCCAAGGTAGCGAAAGAGCTGAAGACGGATGCATTGGCTCTGATTCGTGGGGATGTTTTCCGTTATTTGAATTCAGCCCCTAAGCAAAGTTTCGATTTCATCTTTGCCGATCCCCCGTATGCCTTGCCGGAGTTGCCGGAAATACCCGCCTTGGTTTTCGAGCGTGATTTACTAAGGGATGGAGGGATATTCATCATGGAACATCCTAAGACCAATGACTTCTCATCTTTGCCTTATTTTTATCAGCACCGGGTGTATGGCTCCGTGAACTTTAGCATCTTCCTTAAAGAAGGGGAGAAAACAGACGCATAAATGATTCCGCCATGCGTTGCTTGAGGGGGCGCTTTAACCAGCGGGAAGGGATCAAGCGCTCACAGTGATGCATGTCGTGTGTAAAGATCCGTTTCATTTGCAGGGCGAATTCCTTTTGATATACGAAAGCGTTAATCTCGAAGTTATGCTCAAAGCTACGGAAGTCCATATTGGCGGACCCGATGCTTGTCAATGCGTCGTCGGACACGACTAGCTTGGAATGCAAGAAGCCCGGTTTGTAGAGGTATACTTTTACGCCGGCCTTTACCATCTCGTCGATAAAGGAATGACTGGCCATATTCGCTGAACGTGTATCGGAACGCTTAGGCAGCATCAAACGAACATCCACTCCCCCTAAGGCGGCGGTTTGCAACGCTTGGTTCAATCCTTCGGTAGGCAGGAAATAAGGGGTTTGTATAAAGATATACTTCTTGGCGTTGGCGATCATGAAAATGGTCGCTTGCAACAAAGTTCTCCATTGACCTACCGGACCGCTAGTGGCGATTTGCATAATATTATCGCTATAGATTTGGGCGGCCGGATAGTAAATCCGATCGTTCAAGAGTTTTTTACTAACCACGTACCAATCGATGAGGAATACGGATTGAAGCCCGTGCACTCCTTTCCCTACGAATTTGAAATGCGTATCCCTCCATGTGCCCCAAGAGGTTCCCTTATCGTATCGGTCGGCTATATTCATGCCTCCCATAAACCCGACTTTACCGTCTATCACGATACTCTTGCGGTGGTTCCGGTAATTCACCTTACTGGTGAAAACGGGGAACGCTACCCTCAAGAACGCATATACCTCGATACCCGCTTCCTTCATTTCCTTAAAGAAGCCGTCTTTTACATTCCAGCAACCCACATCATCATAAAGTACACGTACCTTCACACCTTCTTTTACTTTCTTGATAAGGAGTTGTTGCACCTGTTTTCCTATCTCGTCATCACAGAATATATAATATTGTATATGGATATGGTGGGTCGCTTTCTGGATCTCTTCCAGCAAGTCTTTGAACTTATCGGTACCATTCGTATAAATCGTGATTTGTGTTCCGTATAGGAGGGAGGATTGGTTGGTGTTAGTCAACAAGGTCGATAAAGGTTTATAGGGGTCCGGAACTACGCAGGCGTCTTGAGGTAATTTACCCTCTTGCGGCCTTTTCATGATGCGTTTATAGGTACGCCTCGATATGATCCGTTGTTTCCGGTTATCTTGTCCAAAGAAGAAATAGAAAAGCAGTCCGATACCGGGTGCTAATAATAAGACGATTACCCAAGGAATTGTCTTTAACGGATTCCTATTCTCTGTAATGATAACTAATACCAGTCCTAATATAGTGACGCTATACAATATGATAAATATCGTACCAACGATTAACTGTATATGAATGGCTGCTAACATGAAACTCTCTCTTTGCTATAATCTGCTATAATTTGCTAAGATAAGAATGCTTTCCGAGAATAGCAAATTTCCGTATTCTTTTTGGGCTGTATAGAAGGACCAAAAAGTAAGTTAACTTAAATGGCAAAGTAAGCTAACTTAAATGCCCGAGTAAGTTAACTTACTTTGCCAGCGAAGCTAGCTGACTTTGGAAGCGGGGTTATGTACATTTTAAAATAATGAGGTCGTTTTCTAAATATGAAGTGTCATTTGTTGATTTTGGCGCAGGCTATTATGAGAAGTATCTATGATAACAATAAAAATATTTAGATTGAAAACGACTGTAAAAAACGATCGTTTCAATTAGTCGTTTGCAAAGGTAGGCATTTCTCCGAGACCGGCAACCTTTTCCGATTAAATTTTATCCTGCTATATATCTTCTTCTCAACAGGATAGATTAATCAAAGTGTCACGAATATGACAAAAGAGCATCATCTTTTTGCTTTCTAAAAAAATGCAAGATCTAAACGATCGTTTTCACTAGTCGTTTTTTATGTGGAAGGGTAAGAATAAGAAAAACAGTAAACCAATGATAACTTGGAATCAAACTCTAGAGATATGAATAGAAAGTCTTCTATACGAGCCATTTTACTCCGTAAGGAATGCCTTTTATTCTTTTTGCTACTATTGCCTATGTTTACAAAGGCCCAATATAATAAGGTATATGCGGATATCACCGCGAATATGCTGGTCGATATGGGTTTTGAGAATGTTGTCTGGTCGGAAGACGAGAAGGAGAGAGTGTATGTCTTGGAGAATACCCCTTGGCGTTTGCAGGGTGTGGGACTGGCCCATGCCATAGACCGCATCCAGAAAACAGGCTTGCCGGAGAAGGGCAAATCCTGCCGTATCGTCGTATTGGATAATAACATACCGCAGATCTCATTGATCTATACGGCAAATCCGGACAGCTTGAAGGCGGCTCCCGGCTCCTATGCGGCCCGTTCCGCCTGGGATGCTACTTACGATCTGGGCGATAGCTGGGATAAGGTGAAGAAAGAGTACCGTATGAATAGCTCCTTATTTAAAGTAGACGTGGTGGTTTATCCGGAGTTGTATCTGAAGAACCTCATTATCACGCAAATATACCAAGTGTTATTCAACCTCTCGCCTGCGATCGAGGTCTCTTTCTGGAATGGGATGAAGCTGACGGCGCAGATGGTGTTTCCTATATATAATGATGGATATGGTCCTTGGGCGGGTAAGATTCACCCGGGCATGGTTACCCTTTCCCAATCTTTTCGTTTACCTTATCGTACGTTCGCCAGAGCCAGTATCGGTTTGTTCAATGCGGATCGTTATGGCGTGGATTTAGCGGTAACCCATCATTTGAAGGATGAACGTTTTTCTTTGGAAGGACGTATTGGTTGTACGGGTACGGGATCTTGGCAAAAGTTTGAATATCATTATGGAACTCACCAACGGGTGACATGGTCGCTGGGAGGTAGTTTCTACTGGCCAAAATACAATACGCAAGTCTCCTTGAAAGCCGAGCAATACTTACTGGGTGAGATCGGAGGACGGATTGACTTGATCCGCCATTTTCGCTATTGTTCGATAGGATTTTATGCGATGAAGGCGCAAGGTGCTTTGAAAAACGGCGGTTTCCGGTTTCAAGTGGCTCTTCCTCCTTATAAATATAAACGTAAGAATGTGCGGGTGCTTCCTTCTGACAACTGGGGTATGTCTTACAACGCCGGTAATGAACGCTATTATTATAAGGGGTATAAAGCCTCGCCGAATGATAACATCATGCAACAGAATCAATTCAACCCGTACTTTATAAAGTCGGAATTACTCAATTTTTAAATAGTTTTATTATGAGAACAATTACAAAGTTACAGACCTTATTGGTCTTGTTCCTTACGACAGCCATGGTATGTTTCATGGGCTGTAAGGATGACGATGATGATGTGCCTACTCCGGATGGTGGTGGCACTGTTGCCACCTATGCGATTAGTGGTACGGTCATGGATGCCAGCAACAACCCGATGGCTGGCGTTAGCGTAGCTCTTTCTGGAGCTCAATCTCTTAGTGCTACGACGGGTTCTGATGGAACGTACTCTTTCGACTTGAAAAGCACACCAGGCTCTTACAAAATCGCCTTTAAGTCGGAAGGCTATGCAGACAGAAGCTATGATGTGGATGTGAAGAAGATCGAATCGGGTGTTGGACAGTATGTAGTAAACGCCGTCATGGTAAAGGGCACGACTCCCGATACTCCGAAAGAGTATAAGAAGGCGAAGTACAATCTTTCCGTATCGATCGAGGATGTTGTGGGAAAAGCTATCTCTACTTCCAGCCTTTCTGTTGTCGTAAAATACGGGGATAAAGAGATCGCTAAAGAGAATAAACCTAATTTTAAGGTCTCTGATGTGACTCCCGGTATCTACGACGTAGTAGCTACAGCTTCCGGATATACTAAAGCCGTGGCTAAGGTTGTCGTTTCAGCCGTTCCGGATCAAGAAAAGAAAGAGGGCGAAGGTGATACATTCGACGTTGAGTATCCAGCTATTATCGTGATGAATGTCGCTCCTTCTATTCCAGTAGACCCGGATGATCCTTCTAAGCCGACAGATCCTTCTGACCCGTCTGATCCTTCCAAGCCAACAGACCCGTCTGATCCTTCCGATCCTTCCAAACCGACAGATCCGTCAAAAGCGACTTATATCGTATCTGGTATAATAACAGACCTATCTACGGGCGCAGACATCAAAACAGCGGAAGTCACATTGATGTTAGGAAGTGAAGAGTTATTTATTTCTAAGAATGAGAGTGAGTTCTCTTTCAATATCGCATCATCAAAGGTTACGGAGGATGCTCAATTTATCTTGAGTGTTAAAGCCGCAGGTTATACGAGCTACTCTCGTACGATCATCTTTAAGGTCGGTCAGAGTATGAACTATGTATTTCCTATCACATTGAACCCTATAGGTACAGGTGGAAATACGGAGATTGATTTTTCTAAATATGGTGTTCAGGTTCCGGAAAAAGAAGCGGAAAAAGTAGCGGATGAGATTAAGAATGCGATTAACGCAGGCGGAACCGAAGAGGTTAAGGTGTCTGGTGTCACTTATGTGGATGAGAATAATGTTGAGCAAAAAGTAGACGTTGTCATTCCTGCTAATGTCTTAGATAACTATAAAGGTGCGGATAATGAGGTTCAAGCTCCAGTTATTAAGGTCTTGAATCAAAGTGATGCTGAGAAATTGACAGAATCGATAGGAGTGATTGAAAGTACGACCGCTGATGGTATAAAAGAGAAAGATGAGGTAAGTTTGGTCGCGGAAAGTGGTAAGCCTGTCGTTATCGTTATGCCGGCAAGTAGTAATCAAACATTGGTGATCGAACGTGATATGTCTGCGGAAGCTCTGCAATCCAATAATGTGACTTCTGATGCTGGTGCGGTAGCCAGTGTAAGCCGTGTATATAAAGGCGAGCCTAGCGGTACGGTATTCTCTCCGGCTTTGAAGATCTCGTTCGACGCTCCGAAGGATTTGGTTTCTTCTACACAGCCTATGGCATTGTTATATGCGACCACAGGCATAGATAATAAGGAGATCATGAAGATTGATCCTACGGCGGACCCTGTTTATATCAATGGTACTGGTGCGGAAATGTCTGTCGCTCACTTCTCTAAGTTTGCCGCAGGTTTTGAGTTGGCATTAGCGGAAACTGAAGATATCAGTACTGATACTACAATCGTAGAAAAGGTTGTTGACTACTGTTCTGATGGTAAGGCAGGAAACATTCCTGTAGTTGTTACAACTACAAATGCTTATGTTGGAGAAAACTTGCAGGATCTAGTCGGAAAATCTAACGTAGATGGTCAAGTCGCTAAGAATGCGGTTTATAACCGAATCTCTAATCGTTTGCAAGCTGATGGTTATCAGATTGGTACCCAAACATCATTGACTACATCCGTTCCTACGGAAGCTGATCGTACGGTCGCTTCTATGAGCTTGAAGAAGACATATACTACAAATACGTATGTATTTAAGTTTATGACAAAGGGTAAGAAGGTGGAAGAGATTCAGGTTGTAGCTAAAAAACTTATCAAGATAGAAGGTACTCCTGTTTACAAGCAATCCCACGGTCACGGACATGGTGATGGCAATAACGCCGGTGGCGGTATCATCATCCCGGATTAATGCTTGATATTTGAAGCTTGATTAAATAATGTTGAGCCGGAAGTTTATAAGTAAACAAAGAAAAATGAAGAAATTACTCTTATTGATCATATTCTTAAGTTGCTGGACGATACTTCCGGCTCAATTATCTTATGGCACGACAGGGCTATTGCATGCCCCGTCCGCCGATATGCAAAAGGACAAGACCGTGATGCTTGGCGGAAACTTCTTGCATCAAGAGCTTACGCCTCCCAAGTTTAATTTTAATACGTGGAATTATTATTTGAACGTGACGATCTTCCCGTTCCTGGAAGTAGCGTATACTTGTACGCTGTTTACGGCCGAGAGCCTTGGATTGGATAAGCATGGCTATTCCGGATTCACGAACCAAGATCGTTATTTCTCCGCCCGCTTACGTGTGTTGAAAGAAAGCAAATACATCCCCGCTGTCGTGCTGGGGACTTCGGACCCTTTTACGTCATCCGGGCATAAATTCGCTTCGGCTACGGGAAACGGCTATTTCTGCCGTTATTATCTGGCCGCTACCAAACATTTTCAGCTGGGAAGGGAAACCTTAGGTGTTCATTTATCCTA
Source organism: Parabacteroides sp. CH2-D42-20 (assembly GCF_003670185.1). Classification (NCBI taxonomy): domain Bacteria; kingdom Pseudomonadati; phylum Bacteroidota; class Bacteroidia; order Bacteroidales; family Tannerellaceae; genus Parabacteroides; species Parabacteroides sp. CH2-D42-20. The sequence goes on from NZ_RAYG01000034.1 coordinate 28,044, forward strand.
TCTGTATAACCGCCGTGAGGATTATCCCTTGAACGGTGTAGCGGGAGGTATCACCTACAATCCTTCATTCGCCCCACATTTGAACGTCATAGCCGAATACGATTCGAAAGACTTCGCTATGGGAGCCACTTACCTACTATTCAATCATATACATTTTCAATTTGAATTGCAGCGAATGAAATATTTCTCCGGTGGACTATGCTATAAGATTTATTTGAGATAAAAAGAGGTTCAGCCTTTGTCCGTTTTTAATCCGCTTGGAGGCGAACGGTTAGGCTGAACCTTTTTATATCTTGTTACGCTGTCGCGCTAGCCATATCTACGGCTTTATTCCCCGATGAAATTCTTGCGTATAAGCTCGGCAGATTTGTATTCCTCTTCCAGATACGTCTCAATATGCCGTTTCTTCTTATCCTCTAATATCTCGTTAATAGCGATTAAGATACCCGTTTCCTCCACCTCTCCAAACTCATGGTTGATCGCTGTGCCGAATACACGCATCTTAGGCGACAAGCTCATGTAAGCATTTACCAAAGGAGGCACGTTGATGCCGAATTTACGAACCTCTTGGTTCAATACCTTGTAGTTATCCTTGAAATTATCGTGAGGGAAAAGAGATCTCATCTTCTCTACATCCATATTAGTCTCCAAAGGATATACCGGAGTGATCAGTTGGTCTGCGTCCGGGAAATGCAATCCGAGGAAGTATAAGATCATATTACGGGCCTCTTGGTTGTACGTATTGTACATAGTCACCTTCCCGAAATAATACCGCAAGCTCGGATCAACCACGGATAAAGCCCCCAATCCATCCCACAGGTTATCCAACACGAACAAGCCTTTCGCCCCGGAACGGGTGGATTGATACTCCAGAGCCACGAACGAGCGTCCCAACTCTACCGTATAAGGAAGGATCTCCTTGATAAATTTCTCTGAGAAATTAAACAAGTGCGAGGTCGCCAAGATCGGTTTACCATTCTCGTCGAACTTAACGTCCGAACCGCAAAGGAAACGGTATCCCCCCAAGATCTGCTCATCTTCCGGGCTCCAGACAATCAACTGGCGGTAAGCGTCTTCCATCGTGTCATACTCATCGATATCCACAGGGAATCCCGTGCCACCCCCGTAATAACGGAAAGCGACCTCCCGCAGACGCCCTATCTCTTGCATGACATTGGGTGAGTCGTGCGCCGTGACGATATAAATCTCATTCTTCGATTTATTGGTACTTCTCAACCTCTTCTCTTTGGTCAATTCAGCCTTCAGTAGTGCCCTGTCTATGGGATTGATAATGTCTTGCATATGTTTCGTCTGTTAATCCTTGAGTTTGTAAACCTTGTTTTTTATCCACTCGGCCCATTCGGCGGGTTTCTTGCTATTGTCGAATGTCTGCCAAGGGATAGGCTTCCCGAAATGAATCCGGAAGGTCTTATGTTTGCTCCGGAACATCTCGTCCGGTAAATAAATCATCTCATAATTCATCTTTATACCCAGCGCCTTGCGTATCCGGGCGAGGTTGTAGAAGAAATTGGAATTCTTCCCGTCGAAATAGACCGGTACGATATCCCGCTTGTATTGCACCGCCTTCTGGATGAACGATTTCTTCCACTCCAAGTCTTGTATCTTGCCACCAATCTTGCGAGAGCATAATCCAGCGGGGAAAGTGATGATCTGGTCGTCCGAGGCAAAAGCCTCCTCCAGCATCCGTGCGTTGTCCTTTCCTTGGGTGCCGTGTTTGTTGATCGGTACAAAGATGGATTTTAGATTGGAGAGATAAAGTAATAAATCATTGACCGGATACTTGATGCGGCCTTCGAACCGGGAACCGATAACGGCGGAGAGACAGATACCGTCCAATCCTCCGAGCGGATGGTTGGAGGCGAAGATATAGCGGCCTTCGGTCGGGATGTTCTCCGCATGTACCAGATCGAGGGTAAGGTCAAAATAGCCGATAAGCTCACGCATGAAATCTACCCCTTCCTTATCGTGGTAACGGGTTAATATATCATTCAGTTCCTCTTGATGAACCGTGCGAATCAAATAGTCCACGATAAATCCCGGAATCTTGCGTGACGCCTTGGGCGCCTTTTGTGCCAATACTTGCTTAATATCTATCTTTGTCACACCTTGTTTTGCCATCTATATAAGCTTGTCAAGGGGCAAAGATAAAGTTAATAATTAAAACGAGAGAGGTTTGAGTGAAGTTTTTGCTTTTTCGCCAGCTATCTTGGCCTTTTCCCCTTGATCTTTTAGCCGCTACCATTAGGGAGGTTAGTCCCCGGGAGCTTGACTATCGGTTATCTAACGGCTGTTGGACGATCATGCACCAACTGTTAGAAGATCATCTACCAACTGTTGCATGATCATCCAACGGCCGTTAGAAGATGAAGGTGAAAGGAAGAATTGGTTAACGGATACCGGTGAAAAGCGTAAGAGATAAGGACGAAAAGACGAAAGATTAACGACCTGTTGATAACTTTTTCCTACTTTTCTTATATAAATGTTGGCGGGTAATTTTGGAAATGTGTACTTTTACCCACCGATAAGGCATGTGCGTGCGTATCAAAGGAGTACGGCGCTTGATTTTAAGAGGAAGTTTAACGTAAGAACGACGAATGGAAGAAAAAGATAGTTGCTATCATGTACCGGTAATGCTGCGGGAAAGTCTGGAGGGATTGGATATCCGTCCAGACGGGATTTACGTGGATGTTACGTTTGGCGGTGGAGGACATTCCCGCGAGATCTTGAAACGGTTGGGTAGCGAGGGCGAACTTTACGGCTTTGACCAAGATGCGGACGCCGAGCATAATGTCCCGGCAGACCCACGATTCACTTTCGTGCGCAGTAATTTCCGTTATTTGTATAATTTTATGCGTTACTACGGAGAAAGTGGGGAGGTGGACGGCCTGTTGGCGGATTTAGGTGTCTCTTCCCATCATTTCGACGATAAGGATCGCGGTTTCTCTTTCCGTTTCGACGGGACGTTGGATATGCGGATGAATACGCGTGCGGGGCAGACCGCCGCCGATATCGTGAATAATTATACGGCGGAGGCGTTGGCCGATGTGTTTTATCTATATGGCGAGCTGAAGGTGTCACGGAAATTAGCCTCTGTGCTGGTGAAAGCTCGTGAGACAAAGAAGATAGAGACGATCGGAGACTTCTTGGAGGTGATCAAGCCGTTTACGGGAAAGGACAAAGAGAAGAAATTCTTGGCGCAAGTCTTTCAGGCGCTTCGTATCGAGGTGAACGATGAGATGAGGGCGCTGAAAGAGATGCTGCGGAGTACCTTGCGGGTGTTGAGACCGGGAGGACGATTGGTGGTTATCACGTATCACTCCTTGGAAGATCGTCTGGTAAAGAACTTTTTGAAGACCGGAAACTTCGAGGGGAAATGCGAGCAGGATTTCTTCGGGAACGTACGATCGCCTTTCCGCTTGGTCAATAATAAGGTAATCGTCCCGACCGACGAGGAGGTGGAGCGGAATCCCCGTTCCCGGAGCGCCAAGTTGAGAATCGCTGAGAAGGTATAAGGAGAAATAGATATGGAAGAAAACGGACAACATAAGAAAACGAGGAAGAAGGAGAAGCGTCTTTCGTTCTGGTATATACTCGGTGGCGGCGTGCTGAAAGAGGATTTTATCTTGAGGCATACGCGCATGATCGTGTTACTTGTCGTGTTGGCGTTTTTCTTTATCGGTAACCGGTATACTTGTATGCAAAAGCTGCGTGAGATCGACCGGTTGCAACAGCAATTGAGGGATGTGCGTTTCGAGGCGTTGTCGATCTCATCCGAGTTGACCGGCAATAGCCGCCAATCGCAAATCGAGTTGCTGATCGAGGAGCAAGGTATTGATCTGGAGGGTGCGAAAACCCCTCCTTATGAGTTATATAAGTGAGATAAGGTGTAAATAGGTATGTCTGAAGAAAACGAACCGAAAGAAATAGAGCCTAAAAGTAGCCGGATTTTATTCTGTTACTTCGTAGTCGTGCTGTTGCTGGGGCTTGTGGCCGTAGGAATCCTGTTCTGCGCCTTTGATACAGCCTTCGTGGAGAGGGATAAATGGATGAAGGTAGCCGAGAGCCAGAAACGACCAAACCGTTTGGTGCTGCCCGGACGTGGCAATATCTATTCGTCGGACGGTAAGTTGATGGCTACCAGCGTGCCTCGTTATTATATGTATATCGACTTTAAGGCGGATGCGTATGCTCCGGCTAAGGATGCCAAGTATAATTGGCTGGATACGTTCAAGACGTCCAAGAAGGATGGGGTGGACTCGTTGGCGTTTTATCTTTCCCGTAAATTGAAGGATCGTACGCCGGCGGGCTATAAGGCTTATCTGCTGAAAGGGCTGAGCGGTAAGAGTCGCCAGTTCCCGATTTATGCGGGGAAGGTCTCGTATTCGGACTTGAAGGAGATCCGTAAGTTCCCGTTCCTTCGTCTGGGACGTTATAAGAGCGGTTTTTATACGAAGGAGATGGTACAGCGCCAGAAACCTTTCGGGACCTTGGCGTCTCGTACGATCGGTGATATCTACGGAGAGATCGAGGAGGGTGGTACTACGAAGGGGAAGAATGGATTGGAGTTGCAATACGATTCGCTCCTGCGGGGGCAGGCCGGGTTGAGTTCCGTTCGTCGTGTCGGTGGAGGCTGGACGAACGTGATTGAGGTGGACCCGGTGGATGGCATGGATATCCGTACCACGATCGATATTAATATACAGGATATAACCGAGAAATCGTTGGTCGATAAATTGAAGGCGATCGATGCCGAGTCCGGTACGGCTGTCGTGATGGAGGTCGAGACCGGAGAGATCAAGGCGATCACGAATATGGGGCGTATCCGTGAGGGCGTATATGGCGAGACGAAGAATCATGCCGTAGCGGACGAGATCGAGCCGGGTTCTACTTTCAAGGTGGCCTCTATCATGGTGGCCTTGGAGGATGGTTTATGCAATCCGGGAGATACGGTCGATGTCGGCAATGGTATATATATGTATAAGGGGGCCCGCATGACGGACCATAATATGAATAAAGGTGGATACGGCCGGATCTCGGTGGAGCAGGCGATTTGGTATTCCTCCAATATCGGTGTGGCCAAGACGATCCTGAAAGGTTATTCGGATAACCCGACGAAGTTTGTGGAGGGACTGTACCGTATCGGTATGAACGCGGATCTTCGTTTGGAGATACCGGGGGCGGGACGTGCCAAGATACGTCGTCCGGATGATACGACCCGTTATTGGTCCAAGACCACTTTGCCTTGGATGTCGTTCGGTTACGAGACGCAGGTACCGCCGATCAATACGTTGGCGTTCTTTAACGCGATTGCGAACAACGGGGAAATGGTTCGCCCGATGTTTACGAAAGAGATCTTACATAACGGCAAGACCGTGCAGAGTTTTTCCACGGAGGTGATCAACTCTTCGATCTGCTCGGATCATACACTGGCGTTGATAAAAGATATGTTGCTGGGAGTCGTGGAGAAAGGGACCGGTAAGGCGGTTCATTCGGATATTGTCCGGATCGCCGGAAAGACCGGTACGGCGCAGATCGCTACGGGCGGTGTCTACCGTACGAGCGGGCACCAAGTTTCTTTCTGTGGCTATTTCCCGGCCGATCATCCGAAGTATTCTTGTATCGTGGTGATCCGCCGTCCCCGTATTGGTTATCCTTCGGGCGGTACGATGTCGGGAGGCGTGGTGCGTGCGATCGCCGAGAAGATATACGCCAGCCATATGTCGTTCGATGTCCGGGATATGGAACGGGATTCGATGGCCGTGATGGTACCTCGTGTGAAAGGTGGCGATCTGAGGGCGGTAGAGGACGTATTAGATGAATTGGATATTAAGGCGGATACGGACAGTTTGGAGACAAAGTGGGTCGTAGCCTCCGCCGAGCAAGAAGAGAATAAGGTGAAATTAAGCGATCTGACGATTCGTGAGGGACTGGTACCCCGGGTAGTCGGCATGGGGGCTAAAGATGCGGTTTTCTTGTTGGAGCAAGCCGGTCTGCGTGTCTCTTTGTCGGGTGTCGGACGGGTCGTTTCGCAGAGTATTCAACCCGGACAGCGAGTGTCTAAGGGGCAGACCGTATTATTAACATTGAAATAGGTATGGAACTAAGGGATTTAATCGGTGCGTTGGAAGCTCCTATGTTGATGGGGGCGGATAATGTGGATATCACGAATATTCAATCAGACTCTCGTCGGGTGACGAAAGGGTCTTTGTTTGTCGCTGTGAGAGGTACGGCCGTGGATGGCCATGCCTATATGGACAGCGCCATAGAGAAGGGGGCTGTCGCTATCGTATGCGAGGAGGCTCCGTCCTATTTGGAGGGGAGATGCTCGTTTATCGTGGTGAAGGATTCGGCGGAGGCGTTGGGTCTTTTGGTTTCCCGCTGGTATGGTGATCCTTCCCGGAAATTGGTGTTGGTAGGCGTGACGGGTACGAACGGGAAGACTACGATCGCTACTTTATTATATGAGATGTTCCGGAAGATGGGACATAAGGTGGGATTGCTTTCCACGGTATGTAATTATATAGATGGCGAGGCGGTACCGACGGATCATACGACACCGGACCCGCTTACGCTTCATTCCTTGATGGCCCGGATGGTAGAGGCCGGATGTGAGTATGCTTTTATGGAGGTTAGCTCTCATTCGATCGATCAGCGGCGCATCAGCGGCCTGTCTTTCGACGGGGGGATTTTCACGAACTTGACCCGTGATCATTTGGACTATCATAAGACCGTGGAGAATTACTTGAAAGCGAAGAAGAAATTCTTCGATGACCTGCCTGCCGGGACTTTTGCCTTGACGAATGCCGATGATAAATCCGGCTTGGTGATGTTGCAGAATACGAAGGCGAAAAAGCTGACCTATTCCTTGCGTACCTTGGCCGATTTCAAGGGAAAGATATTGGAATCTCATTTCGATGGTACAGACTTGATCATTAACGGTCGGGAGGTTATGGTGCATTTCGTGGGACGTTTCAACGCTTATAACTTGCTGGCCGTGTACGGAGCCGCGGTTTCTTTGGGGAAAGATCCCGAGGAGGTGTTGATCGTGCTGAGCACGCTTCGCTCCGTATCCGGTCGCTTCGAGACGATCCAGTCTCCGCTCGGTTATACGGCGATCGTGGATTACGCTCACACGCCGGATGCCTTGATGAATGTACTGAATGGCATTCATGAGGTATTGGACGGGAAAGGACGTATCATTACCGTCGTGGGTGCCGGGGGAAACCGGGACAAGGGGAAACGCCCGCTGATGGCGAAAGAGGCTGTCAAGCTGAGCGATCAGGTAATTCTGACTTCCGATAACCCGCGCTTTGAGGAACCGGATGATATTATTAACGATATGGTAGCCGGATTGACGAAAATGGATATGGAACGTGCCTTATGTATCACGGACCGTACGCAAGCGATCAAGACCGCTACGATGTTGGCGAAGAAAGGGGATGTGATCCTTGTTGCCGGAAAAGGCCACGAAGACTATCAGGAGATCAAGGGGGTGAAATATCACTTTGACGACCGTGAGAAGTTACGCGAGATTTTTTCGACACAACAATCATAATATTTAAGACGACATGCTTTATTATCTTTTTAATTATTTGGATCAGTTGGATTTCCCGGGAGCGGGTATGTTTAAGTACGTATCTTTCCGCTCGGGGTTGGCCTTGATCTTGTCCTTGTTTATCTCTACGGCGATCGGCCGGCGTATCATCGATAAGTTGCAAATGTTGCAGATCGGCGAGACGGTGAGAAATCTTGGGCTGGAGGGCCAGATGAGCAAGAAGGGAACGCCGACGATGGGAGGTATTATCATTATTATCGCTATATTGATCCCGACTTTACTGTGTGCCAAGCTGAATAATATCTATGTGATATTGATGTTGGTGACTACGGTCTGGCTGGGTGCCTTGGGATTCGCGGATGATTATATCAAGGTGTTCAAGAAGAATAAGGAGGGCATGCACGGACGTTTCAAGATCGTCGGGCAGGTAGGACTGGGCCTGATCGTTGGCTTGGTATTGTTCATGAGTCCGGATGTGGTGATCAAGGAGAATATGGAGGTGCGCCATGATAACGTGATCGAGGAGGTGCGTTATCATACGGTGGAGACCAAGTCGACAAAGACGACCATCCCGTTCTTGAAAAACAATAATTTCGATTACGCCAATTTGGTGAACTGGGCGGGCGATTATAAGGAGGAGGCCGCGTGGCTGGTGTTCGTGCTGATGGTGATCTTTGTGGTGACTGCCGTGTCGAACGGAGCCAATATGACGGATGGATTGGACGGCTTGGCTGCCGGGACATCGGCGATCATCGGGGTGGCGCTCGGTATTTTGGCCTATATGTCATCCCACTTTGAGTTCGCCTCGTTCTTGAATATCATGTTTATACCCGGCGCGGAGGAGTTGGTGGTTTATGCCGCTGCCTTTATCGGTGCCACGGTCGGTTTCTTATGGTACAACTCGTATCCGGCCCAAGTATTTATGGGAGATACGGGGAGCTTGACCTTGGGAGGTATTATCGCTGTTTTCGCGATCATCATCCGTAAGGAGTTGTTGATTCCGATCCTTTGCGGTATTTTCTTGGTGGAGAATATATCGGTCATGTTGCAAGTGGCCTACTTTAAATATACGAAGAAGAAGTATGGGGAAGGTCGCCGTATCTTCAAGATGGCTCCTTTACACCATCATTTCCAGAAGCCGGGAAACGCGGGTATACAGGCGTTGATCCAAAAGCCGTTCAATGTCGTGCCTGAATCGAAGATCGTGGTCCGTTTCTGGTTGATCGGTATTATTTTGGCTGTTATGACGATAGTTACGTTAAAGATGAGATAAAAGATGAGTAAGAGAATGGTTATATTAGGGGCCGGGGAGAGTGGCGCGGGAGCCGCTGTCTTGGCGAAGGCGAAAGGATTCGACGTGTTCGTGTCCGATAAATCGTCTATCAAACCTAAGTATAAGGAGATGCTGGACAACCACGGGATTCGTTGGGAAGAGGGACAGCATACCGAAGCCGACATCTTGAATGCCGACGAAATTGTCAAGAGCCCGGGTATTCCCGACAAGGCTCCTATCATACAGTTATTGAAGAAGCAAGGTACGCCGATCATCTCCGAGATCGAGTTTGCCGGAAGGTATACGGACTCGAAGATGATTTGCATCACGGGTAGCAACGGCAAGACGACAACGACGATGCTTACGTATCATATACTGAAAGAAGCGGGCGTGGACGTGGGCTTGGCCGGAAATGTCGGAAACAGCTTGGCGCTTCAGGTTGCGGAAGATCCACATGCGGTCTACGTGATCGAGTTGAGCAGTTTCCAACTGGATAATATGTACGACTTTAAAGCGGATATCGCTATTATATTGAATATAACACCGGATCATCTGGACCGTTATAACTATGAGATGCAGAATTATGTAGACGCTAAGTTCCGCATCTTGCAAAATCAGACGAAGGACGACGCCTTCATTTTCTGGAACGATGACCCGATCATAGCCCGTGAGATCGCCAAACGGCATCCTGAGGCTACTCTTTACCCATTCGCCGAGACATATGAGAACGGCGTGAAGGGATATACGGAAAATAATCAAGTAGTTATTGAAACGGCAAACGGAACATTTACGATGGAACAAGACCTATTGGCATTGACTGGTACGCATAACCTGTATAACTCTTTGGCTTCGGGGATAGCGTCCAAGATCGTGGACATTCATGATGAGAAAATACGTGCCTCACTCAGTGATTTCACGGGTGTTGAGCACCGTTTGGAAAAGGTGCTTCGCGTGCGTGGTGTTGATTATATCAATGACTCGAAAGCTACGAACGTAAACTCTTGTTGGTATGCCTTGCAGAGCATGACGACTCCGGTCGTTTTGATCTTAGGGGGCACGGATAAAGGGAATGATTACTCGGAGATCGAGGAATTAGTGAATAAGAAGGTACATTCATTGATTTTCATGGGTGTGGATAATACGAAACTGCATGCGTTCTTCGACGGGAAAGTGGCGAATATTGAAGATGCCCGCTCGATGGAGGAGGCTGTGGCGAAAGCTTATAAGATGGCTCATAAGGGAGATACGGTATTGCTCTCTCCTTGTTGCGCCAGCTTCGACCTGTTCAAGAGCTATGAGGATCGGGGCGATCAGTTCAAGGCTTGCGTACGTAATTTGTAATAAAGGATAAAATGGATCTGGCGAGTAAACTGTTTAAGGGCGACCGGGTGATATGGATCATCTTCATGTTCCTGTGTCTTATATCGGTGGTGGAGGTGTTCAGCGCGACCAGTACGATCGCTTATAAGAACGCGAATCACTGGGCGCCTATCGTACGGCACGCCACCTTTTTATTGGGAGGTTTCGTCATGGTATTGCTGTTACATAATATACCGTGTCGTTTCTTCTCTGCGTTTATTATATTATTGCCGGTCTCGATGTTGATGTTGATCGTGACGCCCTTTATCGGCGTGGACGCTAATGACGCACATCGATGGTTGGAAATCATGGGGATACAGTTCCAGCCTTCGGAGTTCGGGAAGCTGGCTTGTGTCGTGTTTGTCGCTTTCTTGCTCAGTAAGCGGGGGAAATTAACGGAGAACCAGATTTTTAAGTATATACTGATTGGGGTAGGACTGACCTGTGTCTTGATTCTGCCGGAGAACTTCTCTACGGCGTTTATGCTATTCGGGGTTTGTTTCCTGATGATGTTTATCGGTCAGTTGCCATTTGGTAAGTTGGCGAAGCTGGCGGGCATCTTGATGTTGGCGTTGGTATTGTTCTTGGCGTTGCTTAAGTTTACGCCAGCCGCTATTACCCAGTATTTGCCGGATCGATTCGTTACTTGGCAGGGGCGTTTGGAGCGTTTCTTCGACGGGCATAAGGATAATTTGGATGAGAGTGGTACGTATAAGATAACCGATGATAATTATCAGGTAACCCATGCGAAGATAGCTATTGCTAGGGGAGGCGTATTAGGACAGATGCCCGGACATGGCCAACAGCGTGACTTCCTGCCACAGGCGTATTCTGATTTTATCTATGCGATTATCATAGAGGAACTGGGTATCGTTGGGGGGATCTTTGTACTGTTGCTTTATATAATGCTGCTAGTGCGGGTCGGGATGATCGCCCGGAAATGTGATAAATCATTCCCGAAATTCCTAGTGTTGGGATGTGGGTTGCTGGTGGTAGTCCAAGCCTTGGCGAATATGGCGGTAGCCGTGAATTTAGTGCCCGTTACCGGGCAACCGATGCCGTTGGTGAGCCGGGGTGGTACGTCTACGCTTATATCTTGTATCTATTTCGGGATCATATTGAGCGTAAGTCGTTTTGGAGCCAATATCGGAAATGAGGATGAGGAAGAGGAGGATACGGAGAATCCAGAGAATCCTTCCGACGAGCCATCCGGAGAGACAATAAATCAGGCGGTCGAGGGAGAGAAAGAAGATAATCCGCTATCGGCTGTCGAAACGATAACTGTAGAGTCAAAAGTATGAGAAAGTACCGGATCATAATAAGTGGTGGTGGTACGGGAGGCCATATCTTCCCGGCCATATCTATCGCTAATACTTTCAAGAAACGTTTTCCGGATGCGGAAATCTTATTTGTGGGTGCGGAAGACCGCATGGAAATGGATAAGGTTCCGGCAGCCGGTTATAAAATCGTAGGTTTACCAGTGAGTGGGTTTGATCGTGCCCATTTGATGAACAACGTGAAGGTTATGGCTCGTTTAGCGAAAAGCTTGCGCTTGGCGAGGAAGACGATCCGTGAGTTCAAGCCAGATATAGCGGTCGGCGTGGGCGGTTATGCCAGTGGACCGACTTTATGGATGGCGGCTTCGCAAGGTGTTCCTGCGTTGATACAGGAACAAAACTCATATGCAGGTGTGACCAATAAGTTGTTGGCGAAGAAAGCGAGCAAGATTTGTGTCGCTTACGAGGGCATGGAGAAGTTCTTTCCGGCGGATAAGATCGTGATTACGGGAAATCCGGTGCGACAGGATTTGGAAGAGGCGCTGAGTAAGAAAGAGGAGGCGTTGGCGTTCTTCGGGCTTTCTCCGGAGAAAAAAACGATCCTTGTGGTAGGTGGTAGCCTTGGCGCACGGACGATTAACCGGAGTATTCAAGGGGATCTGGATAAGTTCTTCGCCTCGGATGTACAGGTTATTTGGCAAACCGGTAGGTATTATTACAGCGACGCTTCCAAGCATTTGAAGGCGTACCGGGGAATGCCGGTTTGGTGCTCAGACTTTATTACCCGTATGGATTATGCTTATTCAGCGGCCGATTTGGTGATATCCCGTGCGGGGGCTAGTTCTATCTCGGAACTTTGCTTATTAGGAAAACCGGTGGTCTTGGTGCCTTCGCCGAATGTGGCGGAAGATCATCAGACCAAGAATGCCTTAGCCTTGGTCCATAAGGATGCCGCCGTTATGATCGCCGATAAAGATGCGGAAAAGGATTTGGTGCCTACCGCCTTGAAGATAGTTCATGACGATGAACGTTTGCGTACGTTGAGCCGTAATATCGAGACCTTAGCGCAACGCCATAGCGCAGACCGTATCGTGGATGAGATTGTTAAGATTATAGATAAGAAATAAGGAATATGGATATAAATAAAGTGACAGCGGTGTATTTCGTAGGTGCCGGGGGCATTGGAATGAGTGCCTTGATCCGTTATTTCCTCGCTAAGGGAAAACGAGTGGGCGGATACGATAAGACCCCTTCCGATTTAACCGAGGAGTTGAAAAAGGAGGGAGCCGATATTCACTATGAGGATAATGTAGCTTTGATCGGGGAAGCGTTCAAGTCGCCCGATGATACGCTGGTGGTTTATACGCCGGCGGTCCCGGAGTCGCATACGGAATTGACCTATTTCCGGGCGCACGGTTTTGAGGTGATGAAGCGGGCACGTGTCTTGGGAGAGATCACGAAAAGCAGCCGGGGTTTATGCGTGGCGGGAACGCACGGCAAGACAACGACCTCTTCTATGCTGGCTCATTTGCTGAAACAATCGCCAGTGGATTGCAATGCTTTCCTCGGAGGAATCCTAAAGAACTACGAGAGTAATTTGATGTTGTCTGATACGAGCGACTTTACCGTGATCGAGGCGGATGAGTTCGATCGTTCTTTTCATTGGCTTACTCCTTATATGGCAGTGATTACTTCCGCAGATCCAGATCATCTGGATATTTACGGTACGGCGGAGGCTTACCGGGAGAGTTTCGAGAAATTTACCTCCTTAATTCGTCCTGATGGTTGTCTACTGATCAAGAAGGGAATCAACGTAACGCCCCGTTTACAGGAGGGTGTCAAGAAATATACCTATTCCGTTACGGAAATAGCGGACTTTTACGCTGAAAATATTCGTATTTGCGACGGAAATATTACCTTTGACTTCGTTGGTCCGGAAATCCGTATTCCTGATGTGGAATTAGGTGTTCCCGTAAAGGTTAATATAGAGAACGGGGTAGCGGCTATGGCGATCGCTTGGTTGAACGGCGTGAAACCGGAGGATTTGAAAAAGGGTATGGCTACATTTGCCGGACCTCGCCGCCGTTTCGATTTCCATTTGAAGACTGATCAAGTGGTATTGATCGATGATTATGCCCATCATCCGGCCGAATTGCGACAGAGTATCTTGTCGGTGAAGGAATTATATGCGGGTCGTAAGGTGACAGGTATTTTCCAGCCGCATCTATATACCCGTACCCGGGATTTCGCTGGTGATTTCGCCGCGAGTCTCTCTTTATTGGATGAGTTGATCTTGCTGGATATCTATCCGGCTCGTGAGGAACCGATTCCGGGGGTGAGCTCTCGGATCATTTTTGATAAGGTGACGATCCCTTCCAAGACGCTGTGTAAGAAGGAAGAGCTTTTGGACGTGGTTGCCGCCGGGAAATATGAGGTAGTATTAATGGTAGGCGCCGGCAATATCGACCGTTTGGTGGAGCCTGTAAAAGAGATTTTATGTAAACAAATAAGGAAACCGTGATCCGAATAATTTCCATAGTAGTAGCCACGTTGTTGTTCTGTTACATCGTGTTTGTGTCGTTTTTCTTTCGGGAAATACGTCAGGACTCTATTTGCCAAGATCTGCAAGTCGTGGTGAAAGACAGTCTGGATAAACACTTCGTGAGCGAGAGTGACCTTGTGTCTATACTGAAGAAAGCCGGGCTAGATCCGATCAAGCGGCCAATGGCCGACGTGAATACGGATCGGATAGAGACGGAATTGCTTAAGAATGAGATGATCGCCCAAGTGGAGGCGTATAAGACTCCTTCGGGTATTATCAAGCTAGAGGTCATGCAAAAGATGCCTATCCTCCGGATTATGGGCGTAAGAGGTAGTTATTACGTGGATAATCTGGGAACCACCATGCCGATCAGTCGTCGGTATGCCGCGCATGTGCCAATTGTGAGTGGATATGTGGAAAAAGAGCTTGCGGTGACCGACTTATACAAATTTGCATTATTTTTGCAAGAGAATGAGTTCTGGAATGACCAGATTGAACAAATCTATGTCTATCCGGATAATGATATAGAACTTATTCCAAGAGTGGGTAACCACCGGATCATGTTGGGTACTTTGGATGAATTCGAAGAAAAGCTTGCGAATTTAAAGCTTTTCTATGAACAAGCGATCCCTAAAGTGGGTTGGGAAAAGTACAGTATGATTAATTTAAAATATAAGAATCAGATTGTTTGTACTAAAAAATAGATGATATGGCATACACAGACTTTATAGCAGCTATTGACCTAGGTACCTCCCATATGGTAGGAATGGTGGGGACTAAGAATGCGACGGGCGCTCTTTCAATCATCGCCTACGAAGTTGAGAACTCCGGCACCTGCATACGAAGAGGATGTGTATATAACGTGAAGGAGACGGCGAGTAAGATAAAACGCTTGATCCTCAAGTTGGAGAATAAACTGGGGGGGACCAAGATCGGGCAGGTATATGTGGGACTGGGTGGCCAGTCACTCCGTTCTATCGAGCATACGGTTTGCAAGGTGTTGGGAACGGAAGGAGTGGTTACGGAGGAGATCATAGACTCTCTTTATCAAGAGTGTAAGGATTATCGTCCGGATATGTTGACCGTTCTTGACGTGGTTTCTCCTTCCTATTTTTTAGATGATAAACCAGAGTCCAACCCGGTGGGTGTGCCTTGTAGCCGTATCGAGGCTCGTTACAAGTTGATTGTTGGACGTCCTTCGTTGAAATTAAATATTGTCAATAGCATCTCGGAACAAGCGAAAATCGAGATCGCCGGTATTCTGGTGTCACCCCTCGCGTTGGGAGATGTTGTCTTGAGCGACAATGAGAAGGACTTGGGTTGCGCCTTGATCGGTTTCGGTGCCGGCGTGACGACGATATCTGTCTATAAGGGTGGTAAGTTGGCCAGCCTTTCCGTTGTTCCCTTTGGAGGTAATTTGATAACAAAAGATATAACCAATCTCAGGGTCGTAGAGTCTGAGGCGGAACGCTTGAAGATCACTTATGGTAGCGCGAAAGCGGACCGGGATAATGATATGACCATCCAAGTGAGTTTAGCGGATGGAATGGGCTTGCGTGAGATTAAGCTGGCCGAGTTGAACGGTGTGATCGAGGCCCGTATGGATGAGATCTTAGAGAATGTATATGCTCGTCTGGAGGCTACAGGCTTGATGAGCGTTCTCGGTGCTGGCATCGTGATTACGGGTGGAGGCGCCGCTTTGAAGAATTTACCGGCTGTTATGAGCGAACGCTTGAAGATGGAGGTTCGCTATTCAGCGGTTCGCAAGGGGGTTGTCGCTAGTGGTGATTTAGTGGTCGCCAGCAATCCCGAATATGCGGTAGCCGTCGGCCTCTTGGCGAAAGGAACTAAGAATTGCGCGTTATATATTCCTCCTAAACCGGAGCCTAAGATTGAGCCGGTGGTTGAGCCTGAACCGACAGAGGAACCGACTCCGGAACCGGAACCCGTCAAGGAGAAGCCGAAGAAAGAGAAGAAAAAAGGTCCCGGCTTGTTCGGGCGGTTGACAAAAGGAATCGATACCTTTGGTAAAACCCTCTTCGATGACGATGATAACGAGAGTAAATAACGTGATCTACGAATGTAATAAAACCGGAAGACAATGGACGATACAATATTAAATTTTAATTATCCTACGGATACTCCCAAAATCATTAAGGTGATTGGTGTTGGAGGCGGTGGCGGAAACGCTGTTACTCATATGTATAAGGAGGGCATACACGATGTTACATTCGTGTTATGTAATACGGATAATCAAGCCTTGAACCGTTCGGATGTTCCTATCAAGTTGTTGCTGGGACGTGAGATCACGCAGGGATTGGGCGCGGGAAATAAGCCGGAACGTGCGATGATGGCGGCCGAGGAGAGTCTGGACGATCTTCGAGGTATGTTGAACGACGGTACGAAGATGGTATTTATTACCGCCGGTATGGGTGGTGGTACCGGTACGGGTGCCGCTCCGGTTATCGCTCGTATCGCGAAGGATATGGGAATATTGACGGTAGGTATCGTAACCATTCCTTTCTTGTTCGAGGGTGAGCGTAAGATTATACAGGCCTTGAATGGTGTGGAGGAGATCGCGAAGAACGTGGATGCCTTATTGGTGATCAATAACGAGCGTTTGCGTGAGATTTATTCGGACCTTTCCGTGATGAACGCTTTCGGCAAGGCCGATGATACCTTGACGATCGCCGCCAAGAGTATCGCGGAGATCATTACGCTTCCGGGTATTATCAACCTCGACTTCGCCGATGTTAACACCACGATGAAAGATGGTGGTGTCGCTTTGATGAGTAATGGTTTTGGTGAAGGAGAAGGACGTGTTCGCCAAGCGGTGGAAGACGCTCTGAATTCTCCGCTATTAAGCAACAACGACGTAAAGAACGCCAAGAAAATCCTGTTCAACGTATATTTCAGCGAGGAAGCCGAGTTGCGCATGGAGGAGATGAACGACGTGCATAACTTTATGTCCGAGTTCAACCGTGATATAGAGGTTATCTGGGGTACTGCCGTGGATAATACATTAGGTAATAAAGTGAAAATGACGATCCTCGCTACTGGATTTACGATGGATGATATTCCATTGATCGCTGATAAACGCAGGAATGAAGCCGCTCAGATGACGGAAGAAGAATTGCGCTTAGAAGAAGAGCGAATCGAGAAAGAGCGTAAGGAGCGTGATTTGATTGGTAAATATTATGGTGCTTCCGCACAAAAGGTGGGTCGTTTTACCTCTCGTGCGAAAGCGGTAGTTTTGACTCAGGAAGAGTTGGACGATGATGCCTTGATCGCTTTGATAGAGGATAATCCGACTTATAACCGGGATCCGAAGATCGTAGCCCGTGCCCGTTCCAAAGTAGCGGGAGAGGATATTCAAGTATCGGCTCCGACAACGGCGAAGCAACCGGCTAACCAATCTCGCCAAGATTCTCAGCGGGGGGGTAAACAAGTGATCAGTTTCCGATAGTTAATAATATAATAAGGATATGGATTTATTTGAACAAGTCAGTGAAGACATTAAAAACGCTATGAAGGCGAAAGATAAAGTCGCCTTGGAGACATTGAGAAATGTAAAGAAATTTTTCTTGGAAGCGAAAACCGCTCCGGGAGCCAATGATACGCTGACGGATGCGGATGCCTTGAAGATCATGCAGAAGTTGGTGAAACAAGGGAAAGATTCCGCTACGATTTATGTGCAACAGGGCCGTCAAGACCTAGCGGATGTTGAGTTGGAGCAAGTAAAAGTGATTGAGAAATATTTACCTCAACAAATGTCTGCCGAGGAATTGGAGAAAGAATTGAAAGCTATTATCGCTCAAGTCGGTGCCGCTGGCCCGAAAGATATGGGTAAGGTAATGGGTGTAGCCTCAAAAGCATTGGCAGGAAGAGCCGAAGGACGGATGATTTCCGAGACGGTTAAGCGTTTACTTAATTAATTGATTCATACGAAGACCGCACTAAGGGCATTCTGACAATTACTCGTTAGAATGCCCTTGGTACGGTTTTCTCGTATATACCTTTTCCTTTGACAATTTAATTCTTTAGAAAACCATGATTACTTTTACATGTTGTCTGATAGCCCTTATCGTTGGATATTTTACGTATGGTAAATTTGTCGAGCGGGTGTTTGGCGTAGATCCCTCCCGGGTTACTCCCGCTTTCACGAAACAAGATGGTGTCGATTATATACCCTTGCCTACTTGGAAGATTTTCATGATCCAATTTTTGAATATAGCGGGTCTGGGACCTATTTTCGGCGCTATCATGGGGGCTAAATTTGGGGTAGCTTCTTTCCTTTGGATCGTATTGGGAAGTATATTTGCGGGCGCTACCCATGATTTCCTATCGGGAATGCTTTCGTTGCGGCATGATGGAGAAAGTCTTCCTGAATTGATCGGACGGTATCTGGGGAACAACTTTAAGCAATTTATGCGGGGCTTTACGGTTATCTTGATGATCTTGGTGGGTGCTGTTTTCGTAGCTGGGCCTGCGGGGTTGCTGGCTAAACTGACTCCGGAATATCTAGATGCTACGTTCTGGATTATCGTCGTATTCATTTATTATATACTGGCTACTCTATTACCTGTTGATAAGATTATCGGAAAGATCTATCCATTATTCGCCATCGCTTTGCTATTTATGGCCGTAGGTATCTTGGTTATGTTATTTATTAACCAGCCGCCGTTACCTGAGATTACGGATGGACTTAGTAATACGCATCCGGGAGGCTTGCCTATTTTTCCGATCATGTTTGTTAGTATCGCTTGTGGCGCTATCTCTGGCTTTCATGCTACCCAAAGTCCATTGATGGCCCGTTGCATGAAAAGTGAGAAATACGCCCGTCCCGTATTTTACGGAGCGATGATTACCGAAGGTATCGTAGCCTTGATCTGGGCCGCCGCCGCTACGTATTTTTTCCATAATAACGGAATGGAGGAGAACAATGCCGCTGTCGTAGTAGACAGTATCACGAAAGAGTGGCTGGGCGCTGTCGGAGGTGTATTAGCGATACTGGGTGTGATAGCAGCTCCGATTACTTCTGGCGATACGGCTTTCCGCTCGGCTCGTCTGATTGTCGCAGACTTCCTGCATATGGAGCAAAAAACGGTGGTCAAACGTCTGATGATCTGTATTCCCATGTTTATCGTTGCGATAGGAATCTTATTATATAGTCAAAAAGATAAGGATGGCTTCGATATGATCTGGCGTTATTTCGCATGGAGTAACCAGACGTTGGCAGTATTTACCCTATGGGCCTTAACCGTATATTTGGTACAAGCAAAGAAATTATATGTGATAACCTTGATTCCCGCCTTATTCATGACGGCGGTATGTTCTACCTATATTTTTGTAGCTCCGGAAGGGTTTGGTCTTTCCTCCGGTTTTTCTCAACTTTTGGGGCTACTAGTTACATTGATCGTTTTCGGGATCTTCTTAGTCTGGAAAAGAAAGAAAGTATAAAAAAGGCTGGCTTACATTTAGCCAGCCTTTTCTGTCGTTATTGTTCAAGTGAATTAAAGCACTTGTATGCCTTCCTCACGGGCTTGTTCCTCCCCGGAAGGAGTGATTAATTTATAACCCTTGCCGTGGATGTTGATGATCTCGATACCCGGATCGTCTTTCAACAATTTACGTAATTTCGTGATATAAACGTCCATGCTACGAGCGTTGAAATAGTTATCGTCTACCCAGATTGTCTTCAAGGCGTAGTTACGCTCAAGGATCTCATTTGCGTGGGCGCACAACAAACTTAATAATTCGCATTCCTTCGTGGTAAGTTTCGTAACCTTGTCGCCG
Organism: Parabacteroides sp. CH2-D42-20; assembly: GCF_003670185.1. Taxonomy (NCBI): domain Bacteria; kingdom Pseudomonadati; phylum Bacteroidota; class Bacteroidia; order Bacteroidales; family Tannerellaceae; genus Parabacteroides; species Parabacteroides sp. CH2-D42-20. Next base: position 47,867 of record NZ_RAYG01000034.1, read on the forward strand.
ATAGCCAACGTTTGTTTTTGGGTATCGAACAAGAAGTTTCCTAACTTGTAGAAAGGAATATCTTTCATCTTCTTACCTTTCACACGGCGAAGGATAGCCTCGATACGAAGCAATAGCTCTTCCATGCTAAACGGTTTTGTCAAGTAGTCATCCGCACCGATCTTGAATCCTTCCAAGATGTCTTCCTTCATAGTCTTGGCTGTAAGGAAGATAATAGGGATATCAGGATTGATAGAGCGAATTTCTTGTGCCAAGGTGAAACCATCTTTCTTTGGCATCATGACATCCAACACACAAAGATCGTATTTACCTTTGGTAAAACCTTTGTATCCGGCTTCTCCGTCAGAGAATAGGTCCGTTACATACCCTTTAGCTTGTAAGTATTCTCTTAAAAGCATTCCTAAATTCTCATCGTCTTCACAAAAGAAGATCTTTAGTTTTTCTTCCATAACTAACTTTTTATAAGAGGTAAAGTAATAATAAATTTTGTTCCAATGTTTCCGGCACCACTTTCAGCACGGATCGTACCTTTGTGGTCCTCAATAATTTTGCGTACGTAAGCGAGTCCGAGACCGAACCCTTTCACGTCATGTACGTTGCCTGTCGGTACGCGGAAGAAACGGTCGAATACCTTTTTCAGATATTCTTTCTTGATACCGATACCATTATCTTCCACGGAGATCAACAGCTTTCCGTTCTCGTTCCAAGTGCGTGCCATCAATGTAAGCGGAACTTCCGGGCGGCGGTATTTAACCGCATTGTCCATCAAGTTGAACAATACATTGGTGATATGCATTTCATCCACATATATATCCGATTCTGTAGCTTGCAGGTCTATATCCATTGTACCTCCGTACTTCTCAACCTTTAAAACGAAGGTGTTAGCCACGTTCGCTACCAAATCATTCGCGTCAATTTCTTTCAATTTAAGCGCTGCTTTCTGTCGTTCGAACAAAGACATCTGTAGCACTTTCTCGACCAAGAAGCTCAATCGCTTCGTCTCGTCGTTGATTACGCCGGATATATGCTTGAATACGTCCGGACTCTTCGTTATATCCGAATCCTTCAACATCTGGGCGGCGAGCGAGATCGTGGATACCGGTGTCTTCAACTCGTGCGTCATGTTGTTGATAAAGTCGTTTTTCATCTCGGATAACTTCTTCTGACGGAATACGATGTAAATCGTGAAGACGAAGGTTATCAACAGGATCAATGAGAATATAACCGATGGAACGATGAAAGTAATAGAGCTTGAGATATAATCCCCTTTCGTCGGAAAATAAACTCTCAGGTAGTTTAGTTTCGATGGGGGATCGTTCGGGAAAAGCACTTGGGTGATCACGTCAGAGGCGATCGGTTGCTTTTGGAATTCTCCGCTCTGGTATACTACATTTCCATCTTTGTTAATAACAGAAAACACAAACGGCAAGTTCAAACCGTTGTTAATAAATTCTGTTTTTAAGTAATTGTTCAGCTTTTTAAAATCTATACGTTCCTCGATCGGCTTTAGATTCGCGGTGTATAAGATGTTGTAAATCACCTCCTCTATCAGTCCACCTTGGTACTGGTAACGTCTTTTTAGTGTCTTCTGTAAATCTTTAGATGTGTTTACGATGCTGTTGGCAGACTGCCGTTTTGACAAGGAAGAGAGCGGCTCGAACTTATGGGCGCTAAAACTTTGCATCTCTATTTGTTGAACGGTTCCATTAGAATCCTTGATCTGTAATTGGTATTTCTCATGGTTGATCACTTGTCCTAGGCTTTGGGCATCCGGGGCATTTTGATACATGAAATTTGTCTCATCCCGGTTGATATCATCCTCGAGGTATTTACGGGTCTCATCCAATTCCAGATTCTTAGATACTTGGCGCAGGCTTCTTTTGACAGTCTCATTGAACTGTTCGCTGCGTGTCTTAAGTATAATGCTCACATAGTTTACCTGTAGGTATAATAACCCGGCGAAGGCAAAAGCCATAACTACCGCAAGCAACCAAATTGTCGACTTCCTCATATCAATATCTTTCTCTTAATATTGCAACAAATAACGTATGTTTTAGTTTAATATTTACACAAAAAAGGTAAAAATAATCCGTTTGAAATGTTAATAATGCTTTGTGGGCATAGAGGATGTATGCTAGCTAAGCATTGAAACTCCGCTGTTAATGCGCTAGTTAGCGTTATTTTATCCTAAGTTTTTTATATATTATCCTACGTAAAAACAAGTCCGGTGCGTTCTTTGTTGCGCCCGGACTTTATAAAGTCTCCACTTAGGGGATTAAAATCGATGTCCCGGAGGAGGACCCATCGGACCTCTTCCCCGTCCGCTTCTACCCGGCGTTTTCACGTCGCTGGCACTGGCTCCACCTTTGAAGATGCTGAACCGATAGATGAAGTGTACCATGAAATAACTGCCTAGCGTGTTATATTCTGAGTCTTGTATATAGCTAGCGGTAACGGAACGGGAGATATTGCTTCGTTGTTGCAGGATATCGTAGATCTTGAAACGGAGCGTCCCTTGGTTATTCTTTAAGAAAGACTTGGAGGCTGAGGCATTCCATAGGACTTCGTTCTGTTTGAATCCGTCCCCGTAGCCAGAGTTGGTAGACCAGTTCACGTCACTCTCTATCTTGAAATTGAGGGGCAGATAGATTGTCGTGTAACCGCCGGCTCCGTAATTGAAGGTGTTTTGGTTATTTTCCTTTTGCAGGGAGTTGCTGGTGGCATTGTAACGAATATTCCCGTTTACGCCCAGATCCAGATAAGAGGAGCGGAAGTCGATACCACCACGTTCGGACAATATGAGATTCCGGTTCGTATTCTTCTCCTCGTTGATATATCCGTTGCTATTAGCGAACGAGGCCATTGTCATGGAGTTGATGGAGAATTTCTTATTCTTCAAGGGGGTGTTCAACATCATACGGACGTTGCCACTATAGTTGCCATTTACGTTTTTGTAAGTGGTGGTCTTTACACCTGTCTCTTGGTTATAAGAGGTATAACTTACGATATCGTTGATGATATAACTACCGTTTGCCATGATCATGAAGGCCCGTTGTTTCTCCGGCGTGAACTGTTGGAAACGAATAAATACGTTGTTCGTATAGCGGGGATTCAAATCCGGGTTACCGATCGTGATATTCGTCGGGTCCGAGATATCCGCTACCGGTTGTAATTGAGTCATGCTCGGTTGGCTGGTACGGCCATTATACATGATACGAAGATTCGTACGCTTATCGAACATATAGTTGAATTGAGCCATCGGGGAGAGGTTGACCACCTTACGGGTTATCTTGGATAAGGTCGTGTCACCAACGAAATTCTCGCTGCTGGAATAGGATGGGTCCAGATTCAAGCCGATCGTGTAGTTGAACTTTGCCCGTTGAGACTTGAAGCTCAAGCTGGCCCGTTGGCTGATAAAGTTATTGCGATAGCTTTGGCTGTAGGCGGAATCTAATACATTATATATACCATTAGCGTCTTGGTTGTAAACATTCTTCAAGGCTTCTTGTTTCCGTTGGCTGATGCTATAAGTGGCTTGGATGAAATTATTATGCCCGATCGGTTCTACCCACGATACGTAGGCCCGGTAATTGAAACCTTTGTTGTCGTAACGTGAGCGCTGGTCGATAATGCTATTCTTCAAGGCATCAGTCTGGTTGAAATAAACGATGTCGGAACGGTTCATGCCGTCACTGTACGAATCGCTATTGCCTCCGGAAAGGGTGGCGCTGAACACACGTCCTTTGTTATTCAGCTTACGGCTGAAATCGATGCTGGCATTTAGGTTGTACCCGTTACTTTCCGAGTAATTACTGGATTTGTTGGTATTGACCGTATCCCGTTCGTTATCCAAGGTGGTAGCATCACTGAAATTGTCGTTCATGCTGTGGCTGAAGCTGAAACTCGGGCGGAAGATAAGTTGAGTCATCGTATCCGGTTTCCATTCCAAGCGAAAGTCTACGCCAAAGTTATCGCTCTTCGTACGGCTCATCGCCTCGCTATTATCATAGGAGGAACTATCTCCGGGAAGGATATTCTGCCGATCACTCTTGCTGCGAGCGTCATTGTCGGAATGGGAATAACGAGTATTTCCCCCAAGAGTTAGTTTATCCGGCTTGAATTCCTTGCTGAAGTTCAAACCTGCGTTTCCGGAAGAGGTGATACCGCTACCCGCTCCGAATCCTCCTCGTCGGCCTCCACCGCCTCCCATACCGGAGAACATTGTTGAGGCTAGATCGGAAAAGCCCATATTATTCGTGTTATTCGCTCCCCCCATGAACGTGATCTGGTCATTATTCACGAAACGATTGACCATGGCGTTGCCTTCATACCGATCTTTACTTCCGTATCCACCATATGCGTTGCCAAACCAACCTTGCTTCATGCCGGGTTTCACGGTTAGGTTGATGACGGTCTCTTCCTCTCCATCGTCGAAGCCGGTCATTTGGGCCATATCGCTTTTCTTATCAAGTACCTGTAATTTATCGATCATCTTGGCTGGAAGATTCTTGGAGGCCACTTTCGGGTCATCGGAGAAGAACTCCTTTCCGTCCACCATTACCTTTTTCACCTCTTTTCCATTGACGGTGATCTTGCCTTCGCTATCTACCTCCACACCGGGCATCTTTTTCAATAAATCCTCCAAAACGGAGCCTTCGGTTACTTTATAAGAATCCGCATTGTATTCCACAGTGTCGTTGCGAACGGTAACCTCGGGTGCCTTACCTATAACTACGGCTTCTCCCAACTCGATCGCTCCGTCGCTTAATTCAAGTTTACCTACGTTTACGGGGTTTTTCTTTCCGGTGATTTGCAAGGGTTGGTACAATGGATCGTATCCGATGAATGTGATGTGTAGTAAATAACTTCCTTTCTTTACGTTTTTCAAGGTAAAACTACCATTACGGGCGCTCACCACACCTCGTACCATGGCACTGTCTTTTACGTTCAGCAATCGTACCGTTGCTTGCTCGATGGGGGTATCACTACCTTGCTCAACGACAGATCCGGTAACATTAACACCGCTTTGTTGTGCGAAAGCCATCGGTGAAAAAAGGATCATCAACAACATCAAAAGGCACTTTCCCGATTTCATAACTATATGGATTACATTGTTTACAATTACGAAAAGATAGACAAGGTTCACTCAAAATAGTTTAATATAACTTTTATGGATTTGATATTATTAACAATCGTGCAGGCCTTTGGATTTATGGAGAGTATTCTTAGAACAAGAACATTATAAAAGGTAAATAGTCCTTCAACTTAACCCGCAATATTTTCAAGGATTGTGTAATCCGGTATTCCACGGTTTTTATAGAAACCCCCAAGGCCTCTGCGATTTGGGGATTAGATTGCTCTCCGAATCGGCTAAGTTTAAATGTCTCCCGGTAATTCTCAGGCAATTCTTCGATCGCTTTCGTGATATTCTCTGTAAGCTCGTTAACGAAATAGGTATCAGGATTCTCAAATTGATCTTTAATCTTATCATAAATCAGGCTATGTACTCGCTCATGATACAATTGCCTTTTGATCGCATTGAGGCAACGATGCTTAACAGCCATAAAAAGATAGGATTTTAGGGATATCTCTACAAATAAGGAATTTCGGTTTTCCCATATAAATAACATTAGCTCCTGAATAAGTTCTTCGGCATCCTCATCAGAAACATATTGGGAAGCATATTCGCATAGCGGCGAATAAAATTTGATAAACATCTGTTTAAAAGCGTCTTTACTTCCTAATTGTATTTGTTCAATTAAAGTAGAATCATCCATAGCACCTTCTTCATCCTTTCTTTTCTGTAAGCAAAGATATATTTTATCTTGGATATTCAAGATTAAAATTAGGGTAACCGCATCGAAATATCACTTTTAGGACATCCTTATCGCAAGATATACTTACTTTACCGATGAAGTACTACTTACTTTACTGATAAAGTATATATCCTATGGGAAAGTAAGTAGTAAAAGTCTAACGGTCTTCCGTAAAAAAAATTGATGCGGTTACCTTGGACTAAAAATGAGAAAGTTGAAAAAAATTGCTTTTTAGTTAAGGGTGTGTTCTTTCAGGATTGTCTTAGTTATAGAAACAGGTAAGAATGAAAACTGAAAATAGACATATTAATTTCCAAGAGCCGGAAGGTATGATGCTTTTACGGTATATAAAGGACACAGCTTCCAATGAGGAAAAATCTTATATTGAAGCTTGGCTGGAAGCGGATGAAAATAATAAGAGGATCTTATTGCAGACCGCCCGTATATATTATGCGAATAATGCGATGGAACGGATCGCTAGCCGAAATCCATTGATTGCCTACGAAAAGTTGGAACAACGATTAGCAAAACGGACCCGTTTATATTGGTTGAAGAGGTTCTCTGCCGCTGCGGCTTGTATAATTGCTATCATTGGGCTATCAACCTTATTTTCCCATAGAAAGGTTGATTCTGAATTTGGAGATCCTCAAATTATAACACTTCAGGCAAATGCGGGAGTCCGTACACGCTTTAATTTACCGGATGGTACTGTTGTTTATCTAAATTCGGGTAGTGTTTTATCCTATCCGATGTCTTATGACCAAAAAGAAAGAAAAGTATGTTTATCAGGAGAAGCCTATTTTAAAGTCACTCACAACGAAAAACAACCTTTTATTGTCAGTACTTCAGGAGATCAGCATAGGGTTAGAGTTTTAGGCACGGAGTTTAATATACAAGCTTATGGGGATGAGAATATAATTTCGACTACTTTAGTGACGGGCTCCGTAAATCTCGAGGTGAAGAATAAATCAGGGAATGTGAGTCATAGGACGTTACTACCATCCGAAAAAGCGATTTGCAACTTGGATAAAGAAGAAATTTCTGTGATGAAAATAAATACGATCTATGAAACCGCATGGATGGATGGCAAACTGATGTTCAAGGATACGCCTTTACCTGAGGCTTTGAAAAAATTGTCATATTACTATAATGTTGAATTTGTGATTCAGGATGCGGAGATTAAAAGCTATTGTTTAACCGGTATTTTAGATAATAGGCTGCTATCTCAGACACTAGACTATTTGAGAATATCTTCAAATATTGATTATCGTATAGAAGATATGAAGACAGATGACAGCAAAGGTACTAACCGTACTCGAGTTATACTTTGGAAAGGAAAATAAAGAAAAATGTATAACAATTAAATAATATGGGCCTATGGAATAAAAGAACAAGAAAGTAGACTTGGTCTATCTAAAAAACATACGGGAAAATGTTACCAGCATCTTCCCATATGAAACAATTTGATAGAAGGTCTTTAAACCGACTAAGAAATTTATTTTTTAATCTTAAATCAATTACAAAAATATGATGAATAATTTATATTTCCAACTTGATGGAGATAAATCAGCGTTTGTCAGGTTGGTATCTAAAATATCAAGAATTATGAAGTTGACCTTATTTCTTGTATGTTTATCAATTAGTATGTCATTTGCTATGACAACAAATGCTCAAAATGCTTCTCTTTCATTGAAAATGCTTGATCAATCAATAAAAGAAGTCTTGGAAGAGATTGAAAGTCGAACAGATCTCCATTTCTTTTACAACGGTAAATTAGTTGATGTCAATCAATTGATCTCTGTTGATGTAAAGGAAAAAGATGTCTTTACTACGCTAGATCATATATTTAAGAATTCAAATATAAAATATAAGGTTGTAGGAAAGGATATTATCCTGTCTGTAAAGGGAACAGGGCAAGAATCAGGACAAGATAAAAAGACGATCATTGGTACGGTTGTAGATGAAAAAGGCCTACCGATTATTGGAGCGAATGTTGTGGAAAAAGGGACTACGAATGGGACTATCACCGATATAGATGGAAAGTTTTCTATAAGTTTGGGAGAAAATGCAGTGTTGGTCGTTTCTTTTATTGGTTTTAATGCGCAAGATGTTTTGGTTGGAGATGAATTAAATCAGACCATTACATTGAAAGAAGATACTCAAGCCTTGGAAGAGATTGTGGTCGTAGGTTATGGAGTTAGTAAGAAATCTCATTTAACCGGTTCTGTGGGTTCTATTAAAATGGATGAAGATGTAGTGGGGCGTCCATCAGTAGAAGTTGGACAGTCCTTATATGGAAAAATTGCGGGTGTGCAGGTAATAGGAGGTTCTGGGCAACCTGGAAGTTCATCTTCCATACAAATTAGAGGAATTAATTCGATCTCTGCTAGCAGTTCGCCACTGGTGGTGATAGATGGAGTCGCTGTACCGGATTATGATATGAATTTGATAAACAATGCGGATATAGAATCTATTGAGATATTAAAAGATGCTTCGTCCTCTGCGATTTATGGATCTCGTGGAGCAAATGGCGTAGTCTTGATCACAACTAAAAGTGGAAAAACGGAGAAGCCCAAAGTTAATATTAATTACTTATTTGGTGTTCAGAAGCTGATGAAAAAAATAGATGTGATGAACAGTGCGGAATACGCTCAAGCTTATATGGATGCGGCGCAGAATGGATGGGTTGATAAAGGGGGAGATCCAAATGCTCCTAATACTATAGAAGCACGTAAAGAATATAAATATACATGGCCTGAAGCATTTGAGCACCCTGAAACATTGTATGATACAGATTGGCAGGATGTAGTGTTTGATGCGGCTCCAATGCATAAGCTAGATGCGAATATTTCTGGAAAATCCGAGAAGTCGGATTACTTGATATCGGCGGGCTATGTTAATCAAGCAGGAATTATGTTGGATTCAGATTATAGGAAGTATTCTTTGAGCTTGAAGCTAAACACTCATATAAATAAGTATTTAGATGTAGGCGGTAGCATGAGCCTTAATTATGGCGATGAAAAAGAGGTTTACTGGCGAACCGCAGAGTGGGCAGTTCAATATCCTTCAATATTCCCTGTATATACGAAAGATGGCTTTCTTGGCTGTAATTCATATCTTCCTGGATTTGAGAATTATAATACGATCCTTTTTAGACCTAATATGGGACATCCTTTGTATATGCAGAATAATGACGCAAATCGATATACATTGAATACGATAGGAAGTGCCTATGTTTCATTAAATATATTGCCAGGATTGAAGTTTAAATCGTCATTTAATTATTATTTGAAAAGAATTGACTATAGTAATTATGAGGCGAAGGATCATGATTTAGGAGAGGCTTATTATACTCCCGGTCAAATGACGGTTGATCAGTCTAGAAAATGGAATTATACATTTCAAAATTTGATGACGTATGATAAATCATGGAAGGATCATGAATTATCATTTTTGTTGGGGTTTGAATATAATAAGAATGATTATTATCAAACAAGTCAAGCAAGAAGAGATTATGATAATGATTTATTGCATGCGTTAAGTGCGGGAAAAACAATATTGTCATCTAGTGATGTAATTACCAAGAATACATTGATATCTTATTTCGCAAGAATAAACTATAACTATAAAGGCAGATATATGCTTTCTGTAGCATTTCGGCGAGATGGATCATCCCGTTTTGCCCCTAATAATAAATGGGGTAATTTTCCCTCTGTTTCTTTAGGTTGGTTAGTTTCTGAGGAAGATTTTATGAAGAAAGTAGACTGGATTAATATGCTTAAGTTACGTACTAGTTATGGATTGACAGGAAATGATAATTTCGATGATTATGTTTGGATCGCAAAATTGAAACAGGCTAAGATCGCTTTTGGGAATAATTTGACAACCTCATATTATCCTTCTAATATAACTAATCCTGATTTGAAATGGGAAAGAACACAACAATTTAATGTGGGATTGGATTGGGGTATTTTGAAAAGCCGTATACAATTAGGATTAGATTATTACTACTCAACATCCGATGGCTTGCTGTTGGATGTGCCAGTTCCTGCGGTGACAGGTTTTTCTTCCATATTTACGAATATCGGGAAGTTGGAAAATAAAGGAGTTGAATTTAATATATCTACTTATAATGTTGATAATAAAAACTTTTCATGGAATACAAATTTCAATATATCAAAAAATAAGAATAAGATATTGGAGCTTGGTCCTGATAATGCACCAATGGTTTTTACTCCAGATAGTTATGGTGGAATGCAAAAAATAAATATGGTAGGTCACTCTGTATTTAATTTTTATGGATATAAATATGATGGAGTTTATATGAACCAAAAGGAAATTGATAATGATCCTGCTCATTATGAAACGGCGAAGCCCGGTGATGGACGATATATGGATGTCAATAAGGATGGCATACTTAATGCGGATGATAGGACACTTATAGGAGATCCCAATCCAAAATTCATATGGGGACTTACCAATAATTTTAAATATAAGAATTTTGATTTAAGTATCCTTTTGCAAGGTGCTCATGATTTTGCTATATATGATGATAATGCGCACCGTTCATTAATGTACCATGAAGGACGAAACTTTTTGGAAGAGGTCACGGATAGATGGCGTTCTGAGGAAAATCCCGGAGATGGTTATCATTATCGATTATCGGTAGATCTAGGTGAATATGAGAAAAGACCATCAAGTTTGTGGGTTGACCATGCATCTTATTTTCGATTGAAGAGCATAACTTTTGGGTATACACTTCCTGATAATATTGTAAAAAAAATGAATATGCAATTTGTGAGGCTGTATTTTAATGGCTTGAATTTGTTTACAGTAACTAATACTGATGTATGGGATCCTGAATCATTTAGAGGCGATGCCTCCGATGCTTCGGCTAGAGGTGTTATGGGTAATATTTATCCATCTTCTAAAGTCTTTTCGTTTGGAGTCAATGTCGGATTTTAAATAATGAAATAATGAAAAACTATATATTATTGATAGTAATGGCTGTTATGGTCTCTTGTAGTGATCAATTAGAGCTTTATCCTGAGACTAATTTGACAGAAGGCAATTATTATAATACAGAAGATGAGTTATTATTAGCTGCAAATGATGTGTATAGACAGTTATGCCGCATCTATGATGCTAATGGTATTCCGGATTTGTACGGTGAGCGATTCTCTGATAATGCATGTGTGATATTTACTGATGGCGCAAATTCTTATACGGAAGATATTGTCCTTCATCAAATAAAATCAGATAATGGGACTATATTAACCGCATGGAGGACTGCATATAATGCTATATCTATAATAAATGATATTTTAGATAGATTGGAGAATACATCTGTATCCTTCTCTTCTGATGAACTTTTGAATCGAATAAAAGCAGAAGCTCTTTTTGTCCGATCATTAATCTATTACAATTTAATACAGGCCTTTGGAGATGTACCGTTTCCTCTGAAGGTGGTCTCGGTTTCGGAGAGTTATTCCTACTTGCGTGAGGATAAAAAGGAAATATACTCCCATATCATATCTGATTTATTGTCTTGTAAAGAACATTTACCCGAAGTTTATCAAGGTAAAGACATAGGAAGAATAACTACCTATGCGGCATCTTCTATATTGGCTAAAATTTATTTGACTATTGGTGAAAAGGATTTGGCGAAAATAGAATTGAAAAGGATTGTCGATTCAGGGAAATATAGTTTAGACTCTAATAATGATGGAGTTGTAGATGTCAAGGATTATGAGTATTTGTTTTTGCCAGATACAAAGAATTGTAGGGAATCGATATTGGAAATACAATATTTATCTGGGGTAGACAATGTGAATGCCCAACATCAAAATCAGTATACTCCTTTCTTGTGGTCTTTTCATCTGCCAGGCTCTTCAGAGACTTTTCGTGGAGGTGGAAAAAATACACCAAGTAAAGATCTTATAAGTGAATACGAAGAAAATGACCCTCGAAAGGAAATATCTATTATTTTTGGATATCAGGATGAGGGAGCAAATATTTGGGTTGATCATCCATATACGAATAAGTTTTATGATCCTAATTGGCAAAACCCAGGTCAAAATTTTGAGATCATTCGTTATGCGGATATTTTGTTGTTATATTCAGAAGTGACAGGTGATGCTTCATACTTAAATCAAGTTCGTGCTAGAGTCGGTCTTTCTCCATTTGGTAGTGATTTGTATCCTAAAAACTATAATACTTTGGCTCTGGCTGTAGAACATGAAAGGAGAGTTGAACTGGCATTTGAATTTCATCGTTTTTTTGATTTAGTTAGGAATGGACGTGCTTTAGAAGTCTTCAATGGTAAAGGTTTTAACTTATCAGAGAATGATATACAGTTCCCTATTCCTTTGGTTGAAATAGATATTAATCCCGCATTAAATCAAAATCCGGGTTATTGATTTAAATAGAGAAGATATGAGAAAAAAATGTTTAAGTTCGTTTTTATTTTTAGGAGGACTATCGGTTTTTGAAGGTTTTACATTTGCGCAAGAAAAACCTAATATAGTGGTTTTTGTGGCCGATGATGCAGGGATGGATTTTGGATGTTATGGAAATCCTTCTATTAAGACTCCAAATATTGATGAGATAGCACGTCATGGAGTGCGATTTCAAAAAGCTTTTTTAACATCTCCACAGTCTAGTCCATCTCGAACTAGTATGATGACAGGAATGTTTGCGCATGCGATTGGGACTGAAGATCTGCATATGCAATTAAGTGATACAACGCATATGATGCCTTATTATTTTAAGAAGGCTGGCTATTTTACGGGTTCAATGTTGAAAACTCATTGGGGACCGAATGGAGATAAGCAGTTTGATCGGATGATCTCAGGTTCGTATCTTCCTAATGGTGGAGATTTATCAGACGAGTCATTTAGGAATTATGAGCAGTTTATTGATGATAGTGGTGATCGTCCTTTTTTCCTCTGGATAGGTTTTCATGATTGTCATAGACCTTATTTTCGTGATGTATGTCCTCAAGAGAATGAGCCTTCAAAGGTGGTAGTACCTCCTTATTTGGTAGATGGTGAAGATACTCGGCGTGACTTGGCTGATTATTACGACGAAATTACACGGATGGATGGGCATATTGGCCGAATGATCTCAGTTTTAGAAAGGAAACATCTTATGGAAAATACGGTTATTGTGTTCTTGAGTGATAATGGTATGCCTTTCCCTCGTTGCAAAGGATCTTTGTATGATTCTGGTATACAAACTCCTTTGGTGTTTATGTGGAAAGGTGTGATTCCTGAGAATAAAGTACATTCAAATGGACTGGTTAGCACTGTGGACTTGGCTGCTACATTATTGGACTTTGCGGCTGTAAGAATGGATGAGGGAGTTTATAGTCGGAGTTTTCGTCAGCTATTATTTGATCCATCATTGAGAGGTCGGGATTATATATTCTCAGAGCGAAATTGGCATGATACGGATGAGTATATCCGATGTATCCGTACAGAGGATATTAAACTTATTTATAATGCGTATTATGATATACCACACGGTACTACGATGGATCTAAGTTCAAGTTTGAGTTGGTTTGAGTTAAAACGTAATCAGCGAAATGGAATTTTGAAACCCGAACAATCTCAGATATTTGTAGCTCCAAGAGCGATGGTTGAGATTTATGATTTGAAGAAAGATCCGAATGAGTTGGAGAATGTGGCAGATCGTCTTCCTTATGCTATTGACTGTAAGAAATGGGCGAAATTGCTTGTTGATTGGCAGAAAGAGACAAGAGATCATCCTTGGTGGAAACGGCGTAGGCCTGACCAAAATGATAGAATTACGGGATTCCCTTTATTTCCAAGAGTAGATTTTTGGGTGGATTAGTGAAGCACTGCTTTTGTGTTTTGATAAATTATTGTGTCTTATGGGAGGTGTGTCGTAATGCACGATGCACCTTCTTTTTTATTCATTACTATACCACTCGGTTCATTTTCTTTAAGCTG
>NZ_RAYG01000035.1:0-57195 GCF_003670185.1 Parabacteroides sp. CH2-D42-20
AGCAGCAATCCAGCAAGATAATACCCCAATAGGGTAAGGATTTCTTGGAAAAGTACCAGGTAGATAGTCGAGAAAAAAGACTCATAATAATCTCAATATATTTTTCTTTAAACAATTAACGATATAGGCCATATCCTTAGCACATAAGGATCAGGGGGGTATCACTCATGTAAGCAAGTAAAATCCACATAAAAACCATAACTTAATTCTCTTTTATAATCGAAGCTAAATATTCTTCATGCAAACAATAGTATTTTTTCATAAATACCACATACAACAACGCCACCACCACTACTACCGCCAACAAATACAACCAATGTGCCGTTACGGTATCAGGTATCACATAGATAAATGCCAAAGAAACCGCCAACTGTAAACACATATATACCAACGACACTTTAACGTGACCAATCTTAAGCTCATTCGCCATCAACTGATAAGCATGTTTACGATGCGCTTGACCTAGATTCTCATGCAGTAGAATGCGATGTATTATCGTCAAACAACCATCCACACCATAAACCAATAAAAAGACCAAGTAAGTCACGTCCGTTGTCTTAATAATCAGACTGCCTATCATAAACAGCAAAATATAGCCTATACTTATAGAACCTACATCTCCGGCGAAGCACTTAGCCTTTCCCTTGGGACGAAAGTTAAAAAGACAGAACACCAAAACACTAAGTGCCGAAACGTAGATCAAAGACGGATCAACAAAACCGGACTTCTCGTTTACCAGCATCAATGGAAGCAATACTGATAGAGAATAACCAGCCGTAATGCCATTTATGCCATCCATGAAATTAATGACATTCGAAGCTCCCACACAAACGATAAGCGCCAACAACAACACCCACCACATATTCAAGCGCAATATATCCAATTGATAAAACATCATCACCATGGCAATGAATTGGGCCACCAAACGCACAGAATCAGGCAAGCTACGTACATCATCTATAAAACTTACGCCCCCAATTAAGGTAACGGCCATAAGAAACCACGGCGCAGAAAATCCAAAAAAGAAAGCCCATGTCCATAAACCCAGTAAAAAGATAACGCCACCACCTCTCAAGACAATAGAGGCATGGGAACTGCGCTCGTTGGGTTTATCAATGATATTAAACTTATCCGCTATATGGAAATAAAAAAGCTCCGCAAAAAATAGCAAAGCGAAAATCAGCACATAAAGCAAGCCGTTCATATCTTATCACTTCTTAAAGCTAAGAATAGTACAAGCCAATCCCTCTTTTGCGGATACGGGCATCTTTTGTAACCCCAAAGCCTCTTTTATTTTAGCATTACTTACCACATAATTCTCTGTCAGCTTCTGCATACGAAACGGATTGAGTGGAAGATGTAGCCATCCACCTATCTCTGCCATCACGTTCATTACCCCTTTAGGGATATACAAAATTCTCGCCTTCTTACCCAACGCCTCACAAATCACCTCGATTAATTCATTGGTAGACAACGGATCGTCATCAGCCATATGATAGATGCCGCTCTCTACCTTTTGAGTCAAGAAACCCTCTATCACTGTACAGAGGTTCTGTGCGCTAGTGAATGAACGACGATTCTCAAATGCCCCAAGCGGCCAAGGAATCCCCTTACTCACTACATTATATAACAGATTCAAATTCCCCTTATTTCCCGGGCCATGAATCATACAAGGACGCATGATATATACCTGTTTGCCGGGATAGATAGAACTATCTCCAAACGCATGATACAAATTGCCTAACGCTTCAGGCGCAAACCTCTCGATGATATAGTTCTCAGCCTTGATTTTACTTTCACCGTACGGTCCTATGGGAACAGGTACACATTCTTCGGTTAGTATATCTCCTTGTACAGAATCAGCCGCACTTTTTACCGTAGAAAAAAAGATAAATTTCTTGATAGAAGGCCGAGCCAAAAACCAATCAAAAATTCGTTGGGTCAATCCCGTATTAATCTTAAAATAAGTATCTGCGGCACTCCTATTTTTAGTATCATGCGCTTTCCCCGCCAAATGGATCACTGCGTCAAATTCCGGCATCTCCTTATCTAAGTCATCCCAAGAAAAAGTCTTTATCACACCGTCCTTTTCCGGGGTAACAATATCCAAACCATAGAGGCCATGACGCTCCTTCAAGGTAACAACCAGATTGGAACCCACAAAACCGTGGATCCCTGTTATTAATATATTCATCGTGAATTTATTTACGGCATGTCATTTCAAGTCTTCCAACTTGACCAACGGAGTCTTATCCCATTCTATGATAGAGTCAGCCTGTTTTACACTCATAAAGTCATAATGGCTCAACAAGCGTTGGAATTTACCAAAAGCACCTTTAATACCCACATAACTTTTAAATCGTCTCATAACAGGCAAGGATCGGATAATCGGTTGCCCCGTGTCAAAATCACGAGGATGGAAATAAGTCATCATATAGGTACAATCCTTAGCCCAATAATCAATCAGCCAATAAGGAAATAAACGGAAAAATCCTCCTCCCGAGAAAACGATATATTTTCCACATATTGCTTGTATATTAATAGGGAACTCCTTGATAAACCCACCGAAACCCAAGTCTATCCGTTTCGGAACACCCATTCCATAACTAGGCATTCCACCATAATCATGGGGGGCAGGGAACATAGAACAATCATACTCGAACCCCAACTCTCCCAAACAACGAAGTGCCCACGTATTATTTTTAGTAATCGAGAACCCCGGAGCACGAAAGGCGTTCACTTCTTCCCCTATTAGATCTTCTATCAACGATTTAGCCATAGCAGTATCCCTTTTGAAGTCTTTTTCATTGAAGCGAAAAGATAACTCATGCTGATACGAATGACAACCAATATGATGCCCTTGCTTTTGGATAGAACGAATCACACCAGGATGCCTTTCGGCTATCCAACCTAAACAGAAAAACGTCCCTTTCAAGTTTCGTTTATCCAACTCCTCCAAAATGCGATCCACCCCTTGATATATGCGAACCTCGTGTCTATCCCAGTCAAAATCCTCTGATATAAAATCACAATTATACCAGTCTTCGATGTCGAAAGTCAAGATATTCATCCTTTATCAAACTAAATCATAACTTGACAAATTCACGTCCCAATTCTTTATATCATATAGAGTATCATCAAAATATGATTTGTCAATCAAATTACAAGTAAAATGAAAATGTTTAGGTTCAAATCTATGAGGTATCTTAATCAATGAAACCGGAACAAAATCTAAATCCCCCACATACATGATCAAATCAATATCCTTTGATCGCTCTTGGTATATGGATCGTACCGCAAACTCAAAATTTGAGCGGTTCATAGGATATACATCTAAAAGAAAAGCGGTCTTAACTGGATTAAAATTTTGATGGCGATCTTTATGATCCTCTATTCGATAAACATACTTACAGCCTTTTATATCCCGTATTTCATATTGCCCCTTATTCCATCTATAACGGACTTTATCGAAAGACTCACGATCCTTCTCAAAAACAAAGGAACGAATCTTTTTCCCTTTGGATAAATGAGACATCTTGATCAAAGACCAAGAAAAAAGTCTAAAGAAAGGATCAAGCCATCTCATCCTCGGAATGATCGGACCAATCTTGATCGGAAGGATATAAGTGGTCAAACGGCCTATATCCTTTACCTTAAACCCTTTTATCATCACCGGATAAGACTCGTCATTCGGGAAACCAAACAACAATTTGCACCCTATGCCTCGGAGACAAGGCCAACAAGCCCTTTCCGTCTCATAAAAAGTAAAGAAATCCCGGTATTCCTTCTTTACCATTGAATCAAAACCTAGAGCCGCAATGAATTTCTCACCCTTCTTCTTATAATAAAAAGGCATATATACATAATAAGCGACTAAGAGACCCTTGTCATACATCAAACTATGTACGGAATATCCCAATGGAGCATTAAAACACTCCTCACGAACCGTAAGGATATCTCTTTGCAAGCCAAATACCTCGAAAAAGAGTGTATTTATGGACTCTATCTCCGCATCGGATAACTCTCCGGTTTTTTTCACGACCGAATCCATATCACAGTTTTTGCGTTAATACCCTTTCTATATCCTCGAAACACTTCATCCCGGAGATCTCCTCCGGATCGAACTCGACACCAAACTCGGATTCCAACTCCACGATCAAATTCAAATGGCGCAAGGAATCCCATTTATCACAGTTCTGTTGGGATAACGCTTTTGTCGCACTCTCCAATCCTAGCACGTTCTTTAATACGAACAATATCTTTTCTTCCATAATATCAATATGTTATTTTATAATAGGATGGGATTTTTATCTCCGCACCCATGTTCAAATGGTAGAACTTGCTTCCGTCCTTATCCTGGCTATCCAAGACAAAATCGGTTCGCTCATAGAAGCCTGATACTTGCATATTCTTAGCTGTCGGAATATAAGACGCTTTTACGAGCTTAACACCTCTATTCCTCAGTATATTAAGAATACCGGACAAGAAAGCCTCCTCTATCCCTTTCCCCAGAATCCGGCAACTGAGCAAGAAACTATCGATCTCATACCCCCCATCGATAGGTCTCAACAATACCGCTCCGGTTATCCCATTATCCCCGAAACGATCCTTGACGGAAAGACAATAGATCAACCAGCCCTCGGAGGAAAATCCCATGAGATCCGACTCCGAATACCTTCGGGTCGTCAGATTGAACTGGTTCGTCTTATGGGTCATCTGGGCGATACGGGATACATTGAACGAGCTTATCGGTTCGATCCTCATCTCGATCTCCAGACTCTGTAGATACTGATCGAAATCCACAAATTTCTTTCGCTCCTGTGTACGGCTCGCATTCGCCTTGTACTGCTCGGTCTTCCGCCGATCCTCCTCCGTCACCGAATAGACACGGAAATAACGATCCGACAAGGAGATCAAGAAATCGGGTAGCATATAGGACTGTTTTGGGAACTCGGGAACCTCCACCATCGGAAGCATTTGACGGACCAACTCACGCTCCGTTGGGTTATCATCCACGAAGACGAGACTGTCCAGCCCTATGTTCAGCTCCTCCGAAAGCTCCCTTATGTTATCCGCCTTGTTCTGCCAATTAATTCGCCATGCGGAGAAATGCTCTTTCCGTAACAACACGAAAGGATTCTTCTCCCACACATCCAACACGTCCCGCTCGTTGTTCTTGCTACAGATCGTCAATATGACACCTCTCTTGGCCAGTTCCAACAAGCCTTCCTGAAAATACAGGAAGGCCTTACCCGGATAATCACCTCCTATCTTTATTCCATCTATACCGTCCTCCCCGAGGACTCCCCCCCAAAGCGTATTGTCCAGATCCAATACCAGACACTTCTTCCGGCAGAGGCTTATCTCCCTCAGGCGATCCTCAAACCAGCAAAAAAAGTCGGAAGCCAGCTTAGGGTTAATGCCCATTTGGGAAATAAAATAGAAACGCCAGTCAAATAATTGGCTGGAAGAATAACGGCGAGTGAAATCTGGCAGATCCACATACCGGACATTACTCCTCTCCGAGGCAAGCGAGCGTAGATACTTGTTATAGGTCTCTATGCTCTCCTGTACCTCCCATTCTGAACCGACCCATTGAAACGGACAAAGATCAACCAAGGAGAAGACCAGCACGCTCTTATGTGCCGGTATCTTTTCTATTACCCACCTCAACTTATCGATATAGGATAACACCTCCTCCGCCACACGGCACCTATCAAACCCGAAAGGGACTTGGTAGAACCAGATATAGCGATCCGCTCCCTCTTCCAGCGAGGAAATATCCCCATAGCCGGAGTAACGAGCATCCAGATTCCCGAACAAAGGCTCAAGCGTGTTGTTCCGAAATATATAATATCTCATCTTAATATTCTATCAGCTTTGAGATTCTTAGATTTTCCAAGGAGAGATAAGCCGTTCCCCAGGCCAAGCCCGCCCCAAAACCGGCCATAAGCACATGCCGCCGTCTCGGGAAACTGCCGTCATACATGGTATGGACCATGTTCAAGGGAATGGAGGCGGCACTGGTATTGCCAAAATACCCCAAGCTATACGGCACCCTATCCAACGGGAACCTCAATTTCTTGGCGAAGAAATCCGTCATGAAACGGTTGGCCTGGTGGAAATGGATTATATCCACATCTTCGATCCCCATACCTAATACTTTCAATATCTCCTTTATACCCGAGGGAACAACCCGCAAACCAAAATTGAAGACATCCATTCCACGCATGTGCAACTGCTCACCGCTCAGGATATTCCCCTCCTCATCCACTTTTCGCTCAAATCCCTCCGTGCTACTAGGATTCCGGTATCCCCCGTACGGCACGCGAAGTATATCCGAGCCACCCCCATCAGAATGAAGCACGAAACAGGAGGGGCCATACCCATCTCCTTTTTCTATCAACGTGGCGGTACCGGCATCGCCGAACAACGGTGTCGTCACCTTGTCATGATCCGATACGGTCTTGGACATGGTCTCTCCCACCAGCAAAAGGATACGTCCTATCCCATCCTGCGAGGCCAAGGAATAAGCGATGGATAATCCATACACATATCCGGAACAAGCCATGTTGATATCAAACGCCATCACCGTTTTTGGCAAGCCCAAACGATCCTGCAAGGAAGGCGCAGTGGACGGTTGACGGTAATCCGGAGTCTGGGAGATAAAGATCAGAGCACCGATAGAGTCCCTGTCAATGCCATGCTCCGAGAGCAACCGCTCCGCGGCCTTGCTGCAAAGATCGGAGGAACAGACATCCCGCTCCGCTATTCTCCTCTCACGAATACCAATGGAATGGATGGTCTTTTCCAAATCCGCCTTGGGGATCAAATTATCCAGTTCGGAATTCCGTACAACCTTTTTGGGGACACAAGCTGAGACCGAATGAATCCCCACATCTGTATATTTCAGTATCGCCATAGCCTATAAAACCGTAAATCCTCCATCGACAACAAGGTTGGCCCCTATAGTAAATGTACTTGCATCTGACAATAAATAGATTATTGCCCACGCTATCTCCCGGGGATCCGCATAACGTTTCAAAGGATAAAGCTCCATATCTTTATTCAGTTGTTCTTGAGTAATATCATCATTATGTATCAAAGGTGTTTCAGTCATTCCCGGTAAGACAGCATTAACCCGAATTCCTTTAGAAGCCAACTCTATAGACATGTTTCGCATCATCGCAGAAAGAGCTCCTTTTGTTGCTGAATACATAGAGTTTCCAATATGCGCAGTAATCGGGCCATCTATCGAGGACAAAAAAACAATAGATCCCCCTTTCCGTAATAATTTTTTCTTTAATAATAATTGAGATAATACTACTGGTGCAAAAAAGTTTATGTTGAATATATTCTCCAATCGCTCTTTCTTTAAGAATTGAAATAAAACCGTATCACTGATACCTGCCGCATGTACAATACCGTTTAAAACTGGAACTCGCTCTACCAAGAATCGTATCCCATCATCTTCTCCCAAACCAGCCGCAATCACAACGTGCCCCTCTCCTTCTAGTGAACTTAAAGTCTGTTGTAACCGAGCCTCATCACGTCCCGTAATTATAACTCTAGCTCCTAATTTCGAACATTCAATGGCCGTAGCTTTTCCTATACCAGAAGACGCTCCCGTTACCAATATTGTCTTTCCTTCTAATGAATATGGATTATAACTCATAATTATTTATATTTCGACCAAATCACTTATCATTACATTCTCATCCAACTCGAAATAACCGGTTCCCCAAGACAGGCCAACCCCGAAACCACAAACCGCGATCTTACTCCTCCGTGTTCTCAACGAACAGGCTGTCACCAGCGTCAAAGGTATGGAGGCACTACTCGTATTGCCAAAAAGAGGCATGGAGTAAGGCACCTTCTCCTCCGGTAATTTTAATTTCTTCCGGATCTTATTATTCATGAAATAATTAGCTTGGTGCATCACGAAATAATCCAAGGACTCCCAATCCAATGAGAAGCGCTCCATCAACAGGTTGAAACTCTGAGGAGCCTTCGTTATCCCGAACGAGAAAACGCTCATGCCATCCATCTCCGTGTTCAAACGTGTCCTTCGTAAACCTTCCGGAGTCGTATAAACATCCAATGATTGGTTATCAAAAGGATGTCTATAACCCCCATCACGGATAATGATAGCCTCATACCCACTTCCATCTGTAGAAAAATGAAAACGGACAGGCTCATATCCTTCTTGATACTCTAAAGCCGTGGCGGTTCCGGCATCACCAAACAAGGGATAGGCGCTCTTATCCAACGGTGAGGATTGCAAATGGCAGATCTCCCCGGAAAGAAGCAAGCCCTTCTTTATCTGCCCGGAGGACAGCAGGGAAGTGATCACGCTCAAACCATAAACCCAACCCGAGCAGCCCAAGGATATATCCATGGCGTAACAACTCTCAGGTAATCCCAAACGTTCCTGCAAGATGCAAGCCGTAGCCGGCAAGATATAATCCGCTGTTTGAGACACAAACAACAAACACTCGATCTCTGATTTATCCCAACCTAAATCCTTAATAAGGCGTTCAGCCGCTGAGAGGCAAAGATCAGAGGAACAGACCCCGGGATCAGCGATACGCCTCTCCCTAACGGAGGTGGAGGCGATATATTTCTCCGCCTCACCCTCCTCAAAATAGGGATAATCCTGATTGTACTCCACATGTTTCGGAACTCCGGCTGAGATGCCGGAAATCCGTACATTCTTGAATTCCAGAAAAGCCATCAGAGACGGGATTTAACGATTTCGTAAAGATCATTGATCGTTTGCGAATTACGCACATCGTCACCCTTGATCTTCACGTCATACTCCTCATCTATCATGGCGATCACGGACAAGGCCGTCAACGAGGACCACTCTTCCAACTCCTTGAACTTTGTTTCCGGAGTAAACACGCTTGCGTCAGTGTCATCGAACTGATCGGCGAAATTTTGAATAAAATCTTTTAATTCCATAAACTTTTAATTTATACTTTTTGAAGATAATTCTGATAGAAAAAATACATTCATCGCAAATAAAGTGGGCGTTCCCATCATATAATAAGGTTGAAACAATGATATAATTATCAGATAAACGAATAAAGTTTTTGCCTTATTCGAGATACTAACAAAATGACATACCAAGTATAATAAAAAGAAAACTAAGCTTAAAATTCCATAATCAGCAACACTTTGTAAAACAAAATTATGAGCATAATTTGGCAACAAGGAATAAGAGTCAACATATAATAAAGGCTTTCCATTCCCCCAAAAAAAATGATCCTTAATAAAACTCCAATAATAGTTCCAAATCTCACTACGCCCATCATCACCACTAGAAGCATAACCTCTTAAAGAATATTCATCAAAATACACATACAAAAAAAATGAAACGACAGAAAGCACTAATAACAAGAACAAAAATCGACCATTTAATTTGTACTTAAAAAAACAATATACTAAGATAGAACACACTACTGAGACAAATACACTCCTACTTTCAGACATTACAAGCCCAATCAACAACAACAATCCTAAAATACATTTGACACTCCACTTAAAGTTAGAAAATAAAAGCAACAAAATAGTCATTCCGACATATATAGCATACCAATTTCTATGAAAAGCATATCCAGAAAAAGTTGATATCGAACCTTCTAAATTCGTATAAAACAGCAATTGAGTATCCCTAGATGAAAAGAAAAAATGCACAAGAGGCAGTATACACCACAACAAAAGTATATATGTACATAAATTTAGTAGATTGTCACTCACACAATAATTTGGATACAATGTAAATATCACATAATAAAACAACAATCCTGTCAACACAGTAAAACTAAAACCATCTAAGCCATTTACCAAAGCTGACAATAAAATAGACACAAAAGATAGCAATAAAAAAAAATCAGACACTACAATCTTAATTTTTTTTTGAAAAAACATCACAAGCAATAACAAAAATCCAACTAAAAATTTTGTACAAACAACTTGAAAATGAGAAAAACTCTCAAATGAAGAAAAATAATTCCAAATTAAGCTACCCGGCCACAAAGGCATTAAAGCCATGATAAGAGTAAACAATATAATAATTACAAACAATCGACTAACAAAACGATCCCTCATACCTATTTTCTAAAATGATATATATAATCTTCTTCATATATTACTCTTCTACATTTATGATCTTGCCCAAAATAGGCAGAAGTAGAACCAACACTAATAATTGTTTTAATACTAATTTCATAAATCAAAACACACAATTCAAAAGGGATATCTTTTTCCATTATTAAAGCACCTTTAAAAACTTGTCTATAATCTGTCATTTCTCTCGGGTGAGGCTTTATCACTAATTCTTTAGGAGCTAACTCTCTCACTAAACATTTATACATCGCAACCTTTTCTTCCTCACTCATAAAACCATCTTCAGAAAAACAAGTAGTTAATAGCAACACATCTATTTCTTTAGGAAAAGAATATTTCTTCTGAATAAAAATATTCTTTATATACATCTTTTGATCATCAAGTAGCCTATTCCAGCAATCCTCTATTGAAAAAATTTCAACTTTATCTAACAAACACTCCGGAACAGGTTTTATACCAGTTAAATATATACGCTTTACACTTCTTGACAAGCCAAAAGGATAGTCCATTGCACTCCTAAAAAAATTATAAATAGTTTTACAAAAAAAAATAAGTCTATGATTATTTTTTAGTTTCAATATTTTAATTGGATTTATATAATTTCCTAGTCCATCTTCCAACAAATAGAATTCACTTGACCTATTTACACAGAAACGTCCAAATTTCAAATGATCCTGCCCATAAGCTGGTATATTATTCAATTTTCTAAAAAAATAAATAACAGGTAAACAAATCCAACATCTAATAATATTAAATAGACTAAAAAGATACCCCTTCTTTTTTCTTTTCAACAAAAAACTATCACGAGCAAATATCTCTCTAATATATTTAGGAATATTATATCCAAACAAAAAATATGTTTCATCAATTAAATGAGGATTAATAATTAAGTACAAAAATAACACACGAACTGTTTCTGCATAACAAACCGCTCTATATTTTTTTCTTAAATTAAAATATATCATACAATTAAAATTATTATTCATTATAATACCTTCTGTAATATATATTGAGAGTATCGATATACACATCCAGCTATCAGCATATTCACTACTACAAGTATATATGCTGTATATATCACTCCATATCTCGTCAGCACACACGACAACGCCACATGTAACAGAGATAAAGGAAATGTGATATACATCAATTGCTTCGTTTTTTTATAAAAGAAAAGAATATTTACATACACCAAGTAAAAACAATGAAACATGGCACCTATACACAAGGGAAAAACATACCTAATACTCTCCTCATATTTAGGAAACATAAAAGGAATAAACAAGTATGCACCGATAAAAATGACAAGCGTCAGAGCAGCGTAAAGCACAACCAGTAAACGACAATCCCTTTGCAAATTCTGCCGCTTGGCTACATCAAAATCAGACAGTGTTTTATAGATATATACAGAATTAGATGCATTGAAAGCCATGCCAACTATCTGGATAATATTAGCAAAATTATAGGCAAAACTAAAAAATCCCACCACCGACTGTACAAAAAAAGAATTGATGATATACCTATCAAGACCTTGCCGCAACCAAAAAGAAGTGGTGTGAGGAATTAGAGGGATGCCAAAACGGTATGCATTTACAAAATCCTCCTTTTTGGGGAATATCCTACCAAGGTAATTTTTCTTTATTAAAACGTAGAGAGCCAACAACACAAAACAAGCACATGTAATCACCTGCGCATACATCCGACCTTGCCAATCCCACTTTAAGAATCCCACGAACAGAATCGTTAAAATCAGATTACATAATATCAACAAAACTGAAAATATCCCATACTTCCAAACTTTCTCTTCCAAACGCCAAATGTCAAGCAGCAACGTATTCACAACATTCAACAAGCAAAAAGATATGGCATAAAACTGATAAACTAGTATTAAACCTGACATTTGCTCAAAAGTCGACGTGAAACAACACATCATCGTCAACATCACTATATAAACAAGTAGAGATG
Organism: Parabacteroides sp. CH2-D42-20; assembly: GCF_003670185.1. NCBI lineage: Bacteria > Pseudomonadati > Bacteroidota > Bacteroidia > Bacteroidales > Tannerellaceae > Parabacteroides > Parabacteroides sp. CH2-D42-20. The sequence goes on from NZ_RAYG01000035.1 coordinate 12,097, forward strand.
TCAACAACACTACATTAAGCAATCTCTGAATTTTTTCTTTAGAAGAAGAGAAGAAATTCACCCCTATAAAACCATTCGTATTCAGACATACAAATATAGAGAGCAAAGAAACCATCGTAGTGAACAGACTTAACTGTCCATAAGAATCAGGCTTTATAAATCTTGCCATCACCAGCATGATAACAAAATTAACACCCGTATTAAAAAAAGAGAATAGCGCAAATAAAACACCATTTCGGAAATTCTTATTAGTAAAAATATCGAACATGATAAGTACTCTAAATTGGATTTTCCCTTTTTAAAAGGCACTTTTTCAACATCCTAAACTTGAGCATGTAAAAAAATCAAACAACACTATTAACTATTAGCCACGGCCAATTTTATATTTGGGGGAGCAAGACTTTGGGCTACCGAAGTGAATCATACCCCCAAGAGAACTACCACTCGCTGATGAAACTCTTTTAATATTGAGATCGATTGTAAACACTTACAAGACTTTTATGTGTTTCACCATCTCTTTAGCCCGTGCCAACTCATCATGTTGCCCAATGTCTATCCAAAAACCAGATATGGGATAACGGGTCACTTTATGATGAGTGGCTATCATCTTGTCCATAAAATCGGTAGCATTAAAGAACTCGTCTTTAGGAATAAGGTCAAGGCAACATTTCTTTATCAGATAGATGCCAGCATTGGCATAATAGCTATAAGTCGGTTTCTCCACTATACCCTTTATATTACGTCCATCTAGACTAAATACACCATAAGGAACCTTCACGATATAAGGCACAGCTGCAACGCTCATATCCGCATCGTGCTGACAGAAATGAAGGTAGAAATCCTCATAATCAATGTTGGTGAAAAGATCGGAATTCATCACCAGCACCGTGTCGTTATAAAAGGTCTCCACAAACTTTATGCTACCAATGGTACCTAGATATTTAGGCTCACGCACCGTCTCTATCTTTATCCCTTTACACACTTCCCGAAAATGCTCCTCAATCTGTTCTCCCAGATAATTGACAGTCACGTTAATGTGTTTGATCCCAAACGAAATCAAGCGATCAACATTATAATCGATAATACACTTATCCCCTATTTTGATAAGTGGTTTTGGGGTTTTCTCCGTAAGCGGACGTAACCGCTCACCCTTACCTCCCGCCATGAGAACCGCATCAACCGGAAGACGTGTGACGAATCGTTCCAAATTGACAATCTCAACAATACGATTGTCCTCATCAAGCAGGGGAACAAGTTTCATTTTCTTTTTTTTCAGCTCTTGAAGATGATGAACATCATCATTGACTCCCTTACGCAAGAAATTGAAATCACGATGCATGACCTTCTTTATCGGATTATCTACAGAAAAACCTGCAATCAAAGCCCTTCTGGAATCGCCATCTGTTAATGTGCCAACCATACGATTATCCGTATCTACAACAAAAAGTACCAAAGGGTCAGACTTAATGCTATTTATCCGGCGTAATGCATCGATTAGTGAAAGGTCTTGAGTTATTATGTGATTATAGTCCATCATCTACTTATTTATTTTGCTTGATAATCAAATTCGGCGAATTCCATCTTTACTTCCAATTCTTTACCTTGTCATACACTTCCTTGAATCCTTTTTTTCCCTCGAACAAGTACCTTGCGATAACCTGCATGAGGCAATAATCCTCCTCGGAATCTATATCAAGAATGCCCGTATCCATCATAACCACCGCATCACAATTAAAGTTAAAGAATGTAGACTGTTCCTTCTCTTTCAATGCCTGGGGAGAATAAGCGTAGATGGAGGCATTCATGTCATAAAACACAGGAGCCTCCTGCCGCGTAGTAAAGCTGGATGGAATCGCTTTGCAGAAGGCCCCATCTTTCTCCTTTACCATGTTGAAATAGGGATTCCTGCGTGCATGAGTCACAGAATAGACAACATCAACTTCCGAACGTACCATTTTCCTGTCAATAGCGTTTTTGATATCTTGCACGGTACGAAGAGGAGAGGTGATATCTAAATCCACCACCATATCGTATGTCACGTTGAATTGCTTCTCCGCACGCAACAAGCCATCAAGGATTACAGCAACTTTTGGAACCTTATCCCCCGCTAGATCCATATCACGTCTGAAGACTGTCACATTCAAATCCTTTACCTTGCTTACAAGTTGTATAAGATCTTCACTGTCCGTATTTAGCACAACATCTATACGATCATCATTTTGGGCCACTTGATTGATATACATATCGATCCCTGCCATGGAATACCATACCAAAGGTATATCCAAAAAATCACGCACATTCTTTCCTTTCACTCCTTTGGAGCCTGCACGTCCACAAAGCGTAAACAATATATTCATTATTATATTTACATTTTCGATTTCGCCAGATTCAAGACACTCACCCCATGCTCCACAGTACTGTCATTCGCAGTCCTTCCTTCCACAATATCAAAGAAATGCTTAACCTCAGCCATCTGGTATGTATTACGGTCGTTGTTAAAATAAAGAATTCTCCCTTCTTTCAAAAAAGAGACAGTACCGGCTATGATATCACACCGGATAGTATCATCATACGTAAATATTTCCAACATACGCTGAGGCTTTCGGCCAAAATAATCCAGATGAAGCTCAAAGGTCATCTGATTGTTTCGTGCCACATAAAGGGCTATGTCATTGCTGTCTATCTCCAAATGGGAAATCCGGCCAATGACCGCCTTACACTGGTTAGGCATACCAAAAATCCATGAGAGATAATCCCATTCATGAATCAAGTCGATATCCACTCCTCCTCCTAAATCAGAATGGGCACTATAAGTTTGACGATAGTCCTGACCCGGACGCCAATCCGGAAGATAACTGGAAGACATTGCACGGACGGATATTACTTTACTGAGATCCAGATTGTTTTTCACATACTGCAAAACGGGATTATAACGAAGAGGACAAGCCACATACGAGGTTATTTCATCAAGTTCCCTTACTTGTTTAAGAGGTACTTGTCCTGTCGAGAACACCGGTTTCTCGATGAAAAGAGCCTTTGTGTAATTCCGGAATTTCAAAGCCGTCTCCAAATGCATGGAAGTAGGATTGGTTATGAATACCATGTCATAATCCCTTTGCACCGGTTCATTACAAAGGTACTGATTATGTACTTTCTTTGTAATCTCTTCCGGCAGGGAGCGATCCATCGAACTCCTATAGAGGTCTATCGAACAAGTATCTCCTTGCATAGCAATCAAGTCGCATACATTGTTTACATGGCGTTTGCCTATTGACCCCATACCAACAAAGGCTATACAGTAATACCTCATCAAGCCTCTATTTTGTCAATAATATCCAGAACAGCCTTATCTCTCTTAAAATCCCAAGCGGGCATAAACGTCCTATCTGCAATCTGCCAGAGAAAAGCATTCAACTCTTCACGATAAGGATTCTCCGTTATAAACTCAGCATACCCTTCTACATGTTCCGAAGCATCGGACATCTGAATATTCTCATTCTTTCTCTCGCTAATATTGTATTCATACAATGAGTCAGCGGTGCCATTCCAAGATAGTTGCAATTCCTCACCATAGATATCAATATGCCGGAAAGGCTTACGTGCTACCACATCAACAGCAAAAACCCCTTTTGTACCCGACTCATGTTCAAGCGTAACAAGATAATTATCATTGTATGTGACGCTTAGTTCTGTGTTCTTACTTTTCACAGCATACACATTTTTAATTGGTCCAAAGGCTGTAACTACCCAAGGTAAATCTATTGCCATAATTTCCCGGCAACCATTAGTCTTGGGATTACTTATAAAATAGCTATTATAACTTTCCCACGGATGCCAATCGGGAAGATATTGCCCCACATGATAAATATAATTGAGCGGGCATTTAGCTTTATGTACCTTCTCTATAATAAATTGTGTTTCCTTACGGTAGAGAAAAGTAGAGGAAAGGAACAAAACAAGATTCTTTTCTTTCGCAAAAGCCATATTCTCATCATATCCATCCCGCACAAGATTTATCTCTGTAAACACATGAAGGTTGTGCATTAGGCACTCTCTAATAATGATAGCATGCGAAAGCGGAGAAGTAGATATTACAGCGGCATCCATTTTTTGAGATTCAACGGCTTCTGAAATGCAACTAAAACATTTCACTCCAAATATTCTCCTTACTTCCACACAACGCAATTCTTGACTGTCAATGCCGTATATTTCAACATCCTGCCGTTCGCTAAGCAACCGGATTCTACGTTTACCCATAGAACCAAGCCCAATAACTATAATTTTCATTTCACTTTAAGTTATAAAATGATTTCTGAACAAGTCCTTCGAGAGGATAAGTCTTTAGGACATGAAGTATGTCTGCCGTAGTATCCTTACCTTCATAGGGGTTATGTGTTTCATTAATATTGAATGTCGGTGAAAGGATTTTACGCAGTCCGGAAAGGATTTCCTCTTTCCCTGTTCCGCTATTCACCACGCTATCCGCCGCAAGACGTCCTCTCTGACGATCTCCTATGTTCAAGGTCGGAATACCAAACGAAGGCACTTCGATGATTCCGCTGGAAGAATTGCCCGCTACCCCCTTCACATATTGGAGCGCTGAAAGATAACGCCTCAGACCAAGGGACGGATAAGCGACCGCACGTTCCGAATGCTTCGCCACATATTCATTTATCAGCCTTATGATGACACGACCGTCGGTATCGGAATTCGGGAGAGTGAAAATAACCTTATAATCAAGCAATTCATCAAGAGCCGAAAGAAGATTCCGAATCTGCTCAGCCGCTGTCGCATTTTCAAGTGTTACGGGATGATAGGTCACAAGAAGGGACTTGTCACCGAATGTAAATCCAGCAAGCGTCGCTTCCAATTCCTCCTTGTTCATCAATGGCACTTTCTTGATATTCTCTATTCCAAGTGCTCCCACATTGAACACCCGGTCTGGATGTTCCCCCAATTGAATTACCCGCCTGCGATACTCTTCCGTACTGGTAAAATGAAGATGAGACATCTTCGTGATAGCATGACGTATACAATCGTCGTATGCGCCCTCTGTTATCTCCCCTCCATGAAGATGCGCCACTGGAATCTTATAGAAGAGGGCGGTAGAAACTGCCGGGACAATCTCATAACGATCACCAAGAACCACAATCATGTCAGGTCTTAGATCTTCATACGCATCAGCAAAACCAATGAATCCCAGTCCCACGGACTTAGCGGTGGCATTGGCGGTATCGGAAGAGAGAAGCATCACGACTTTCTTGCTGATAGAAAAGCCATCCGACTCAATCTCTTTATAAGTCAGGCCAAATTCGGGAGACAGGTGCATGTTGGTAGCGATAATCTGGAGCTCTAGTTCCGGGTCATCCTGAATAGCATGTATCAATCCCGATAGCAGACCGTATTCCGCTCTGCTTCCTGTTACCACACAAATTTTCCTCATATTTCTATCAATTCATCCTCGTTATAGTCACGGTGGGCAATCGCACCAACAACCTCATCCCATCGCATGGGACTGACACCTGTACCTGGGCGCTTGACCGTGAGGTTTTCTTCCGAGAGAATCTCGCCTTTTTTAATGGGGTACGCAGCAACAATGCTCTTACGAGCAATGACAATATTTTTACTTTCAGACTCCGTTATCTTCTTTTCCCCATCACCCATAGCTCGCTCTATATTTCGAATAGCCAAAACCATCGCTTTCAACTTATCGGGTTCAAGCGACGCTTTGTGATCCGGCCCGGGTAGATTACGATCCAAGGTGAAATGCTTCTCTATCACCTCTGCGCCAAGAGCGACCGCAGCGATAGGCACTTCAATACCTCTTGTATGGTCGGAATAGCCCACTTTAACACCAAGCTCTTCCTTTATAGTGAGCATCGCACGAAGATTTACATCCTCGAAAGGGGTAGGATATTCGGTGTTGCAGTGAAGTACGATGATCTGTTCTTTCTGCACACCAAACTTTGTAAGTACATTGATAGCCGTCTCTATCTCTCCCGTAGTACTCATACCTGTAGAGAGAATAACAGGCTGATGAAAACCCGCTATCTTCTTCAAGTATGGATAGTTTGTGATCTCACCCGAGGGAATCTTCCAAAGTCCCAGATGAAGGGATGCCAAGAAATCCACACTATCAAAATCGAAAGCGGTAGAGAAGAACCCTACACCCTTCTGCATACAATATTCGATCAATTCAAAATGCTGTTCGGATGAAAATTCCAACTTCTTAAGCATGGCGTATTGAGAATTGTCGTTATCGTCCATATTCCGTTGCTGATATTCAGCTTTCACAGCATATTTTGTTACAAGGTTTTCCGCTTTAAAGGTCTGAAACTTCACATAATCCACACCCGCATCGGCAGCGACATCAATAAGTCCTTTGGCCATATCAATAGAGCCGTTGTGGTTAACTCCAGCTTCGGCAATGATAAGAGTATGATTCATTATTTTATCTTATTTTTCTACAAGGATTTCCCAAATAGACTCCTGGCTCAACAATACTACGGACAACAACACTCCCCATACCAATCGTCACATTTTCCGTTATTTCAATTCCATCACGTATAATAACGCCAGCTCCCACCAATACATTATCACCTATGCAAGTATCGCCACAGACAATGGCTCCAGGACCAACAAAGACATTATTACCTAAGATACAACCATGCTCTATCACTGCTTTAGTATTAATAACACTATTTTGTGCCAATATGGCTCCATTGACAATAGCGCCTTCCATAAGAGCACATCCCCCCGCTATTTTTGAGGAAGAAGTAACCAATGCACTACGAGCAATCATGGTATAAGACTCATATCCTTCATATTGCTGAATAATTCGACTACGAAGAGATAAATTTACATCATTAGTATAAACAACAGCGTGATGGACTCTATATTCTTCTGGGGAGAAATTAGACAAAACAAACTCATCGTTTCCTAAATAAGGTAAAATCAACTTCTTTGACTCTATATTGTCAACATATCCAGCTATCTCTATAGATGTGTCCATTGCTTCCAATACTGATAAAGCATGACCACCTCCACCTATTATGATGAGTTTTTTCATTTCCATTCATATTCTGTTAAACGTAAATAAGCATCACGTGTTTTTACAATCAAAGTGTTGTCGTAACATTGAGCCACTATCGTTCCAGGTTTTGTATCAACAGGAAAAGGGAATGAAGATATAATTTCTGATTTCCATACTAACATCGTTTTATCTTCAAATTTGGTAGTTGCACCTGGATAAGGATGCGAAATGGCACGTATCTTATTATATATCTCAACACTATTACGATCCCATTTTATAATCGAGTCATCAGCACTGCGTAAACGGCGAAAACTACCCACTGATAGATCTTGCTTCACTCCTTTCAAAAAACCTTTTCGCAAAAGAGGAAAATAAGCCCGGATGAGATTTAGACTCGCCGCATCTACCTTATCCAATATATCATTTATATAATCATTTGAAGCTATTGCGATAGACTCTTGCGCCAAAATATCTCCCCCATCGGGATAATCTGAATATTTAAACATAGTGAGAGAAGTTTCTGTATATCCATCCTCTATCTGCCAAGCAAGTACCGAACGACCACGATCGAACGGAAGTTTAGCAGGATGGAAACCGATAACCCCCATTCGAGGGATCGAGAGTATCTCATTAGGTATAAGTTCAGACCAACCTGCTACAATAATTAAATCCGGAGCCAACTCTTTGATAACATCAATATAACCCTTAACGGTATTTTTCTTCATGAATTTTGAGCCATCGCCTAATATGGTGTGACGAGCTCCTTTATATGTATCTGAGTAGGTAATAACCAAAGGTATATTAACATATCTGTTTTTATTTAGATAATCATAAATGATCTTACCATTACTCAATCCTCCTATAAAGATTACCGAAAGTTGATCTTTCATCTTACAATTGTTTTAATAGACATAAAAGCTTCAGCATATTCTGCATTGATCAAAGTTCCACGATATCGGTTAAGAGCCTCTATGGCACTCTGGTTACGAGTCATAGGATAAGGTAGCAGTTCAGATCCAAACATCTTTAATATCTCAACCTTCCTTGTAAACTCCTCAGAGATATCAATAAAATAGTTTGGAACAAATGTGTTTTCATTAAGAATAGGTGCAAAATCTGTTTCAGAGATCACTTCACACATAAGTATCTGCTCAATAAATGGATAGCGGAAATTTTTCGAACAAGCCATGATTGCGCTAAAGACAGCTCGATGGTCTGAATGAGCATCTGAACGATTGGGAATATACAACACTTGAGCTTGAACGGTCAATACTATCTTAGATAAAGCTTCTATCAGTTCATTCAGCATTTCATGTAAATGCAGTTCTTTAAAGCCCAAGGTAATTATGCTGGTAAAACCATACAATGTATTGATATAATCTATCAATTGACTCTGATAGATATTTCCACCTGTAATGAAAACACAGTGAACCTCATCTCCTTGCCCCAAATGTTTCAAAATGCTCCCTCCACATCCTAATGTCTCATCATCGGGATGTACTGAAATAACCAGTACTTTCTTTTTTTCTTTCATATTTATATAATTCTACTGGAAATTCTTTTTCACAATCTTACACTACTCGGTATATTCACCACCCGATCCGCAAACCAGATGGTATTCCTTAATCCGTCATTCTCACATTTCTCAAACATCGGTAAACGACTCATCAATTCCCAAATGGGACGTGTCATAACACCATGGTCATTGGTATATTCCAGAAACTCGTATTGCGCCTCTTTATCTTTCAGGATGACCGCATTTAACCAATAATTGGAATGACTATCCTCCGGCTCCTCAAAGAAATCAACATCACTTATATTCTTGAAGAAATCCACATACTCTTGGGCTACTTTCCGCTTACTGGCCACAAACTCATCCAAATGCTCCAACTGGGCGCAACCCAAAGCCGCATTGATATTCGGCATACGATAGTTATAACCGATATGATCATGGCGGAACTCCCAGCGGTGAGGGACCTTCGCCTGAGTCGTGATGTGCTTAGCCAGCTCACCCAGCTCCTCATCTTGGAACAACATCATCCCTCCACCTCCAGTCGTAATGGTCTTGTTCCCGTTGAAACTAATGGCCCCAACCTTTCCGAATGTACCTGTATGCCTCCCTTTATAAAGGCTTCCGATACTTTCCGCCGCATCTTCCACCAACTCTATATGCCACTCTTGGCAAGCATCCACCAGCTCATCCAGCTTGACTGGATGTCCGAAAGTATGCATGGGGACACACGCTTTCACACGCCTGCCCGTTCGTTTGTTATGACAAACACCATTCCTCACCTCAGCATTCTTCCCTAACCAAACCCGCAACGCTTGCGGAGAAAGCCCCATCGTCTCCCGATCCACGTCAATAAAAACAGGGTGTGCGCCGATATAGCCAAGCGCATTGCAAGTGGCCACGAAGGTCAATGCTTGGGTAAGCACCTCGTCATCCCGCTCAACCCCGACAAGGAGCAACGACATATGAAGGGCATTGGTGCCCGACACACATACGACAGCTTTATTCGCCCCCGTATAACGGGCCATCTCATCCTCGAAACGGTCCACAAATTTGCCTACGCTTGAGACAAACGTCGTGTCAATACATTCTTCCAAGTACTTTTTCTCGTTACCGATAAACTTCGGCACACTCAAGGGAACGAACTCTGAGTTGTCATATAGTTCGTGGATAAACTCCACGACTCTCGCATAATCAACCATATCTTGATTCCTTACATTTTTTGATCCAGATTCTTTCCTTTCTCCTCATGCTCGAAGTTGGGGATGAAGCGTCGGATAGCCTCCACCACCTCCTCTTTCGTGAAAGAGGGACTCGCGAAGATCGCTTCCAACTCCACGAAAAAAGCATCGATCTCCTCCAACGGGCGTTTGCTCACCTCCTCAATCACTCCCAAACTGTTAAAACGTTCCATGTTCAACTTCTCTCCGGATACATAGAATTCCTCATAATCCTTCTCACCAGTAGTGTCACTATTGAAATAAACGACCGGATATATCTTACTGCCCTCTAGCATCTCCGATGCGAATCTCTTGGCCTCCTCATCAGTGGCGCATTCTTTTTTCTCATAACCCAATGTCTCAAGAAAACGGTCGCAGATAGACGAGAATGTCATCATCTTTTCCTCTCCAAGCTTCGGGAAAAATATCTCACCGTTACGCCCTAGTATACAGGCAAGCATACAGATCTGCCCGCTCTCCTCCGGAGAGACGAAATAACGGCGTACGTCACGGGGAGCGGCCAAGGGTTGGCGTTTCATGATCCGATCAACAAAGCCATCCAGTAACGAGCCATTGGAAAAAGCCACATTAGCGAAACGAGCCGTGGTAACCTTAAACTTGGCGGCATAGGCCATGATCATATCCTCCATGATACGCTTGCTTGCCCCCATGATATTGACAGGGTTAGCCGCCTTGTCCGTGGAGACACAGAAGAAGTGTCTTGGCGGGTATTCAGCCAGCAAATCAAGCAATCCCTTTGCTTTTATGACATTATTCTCTATCAATGCCTGTACGGAATACTTGTCCTTCTCGCTGCGGACATGCTTATGAGCGGAGAAATTCGCCACGATATCAAAACCCTCTTCCTCCCGGAAAATACGCTCGAAAATAGGATCGGCAAAGTTCAAAGTATAGGTACGGTATTCCTTGGGGATATACATACCATGAGTAGAACGAAGGTCACGGGTCAGTTCCACGAGACCATTCTCACTTAAATCCACCACGACCAACTTAGAGGGCTTAAAGGGAAGGACTGCCCGGATATAGGAAGAACCTATAGAACCGGCTCCTCCTATCACCAAAAGACTCTTTTCCTCTATCTCTTGCTTGAGTTGTTCTTTATTTGCCTCAATATCCACGGCAAACATACTGCCGGAGCGAGAAGTTATACTCTCGCTCACGAAACGATCTATATTCAACATTGGTAAGTGCTCATCGCCAAGCTATTTCGTTTTTTAAAGTCTCATAGCCCGCTCCAAGTATTTTTTGATTAAAAACTACGGGAAAAGTTTAATTAACTGTTTGTCAAGACGTAAAGAGTAGAAAGTTAGGTAACAGGTAACGAATTAGTAACGGTACGGGGTTCTTTGCGTTTCTCCGCTCTGCTCTGATAACTTGGTACAAATGTACGAATTTGGACTGAAAACAGGAAATAATTAAGGGGATTTTTTGGTTTTGGGACAAAAGAATTATGAATGAGGGGGGATGGCTGGAAGCGGTGCAAAAACAGGGGTTGCGCCATGCATTTTTCGGGTAGTGTAAGTTGTTGATTTTCAGTGTGTATTTTACAGGTGCAAGGTGCACGTATATTTATATATATACGTGCACCTTGCACCTGCCCTATGTATTGGCTTTTAAAGGCGGTTAATTTGAGGTTTTTGGAGCAAGGAGATAGCTATTCGGAAGAAATGTATTATCTTCGTGGAAACCAAAGTAAATAATGAGCTACGCTGATGAAAACGAATAAGGCTGAAATATATAAAAATGCGTTTAGATTATTCTTGCAGGACAATTACGAGAAGGTGACGGTGGTAAAACTGGAGAAGGCTATCGGATTATCGTGCCGGGGCATCTATCACCATACAAAGGATAAGCAGGGGTTATTTAATGCTGTTGTGGATACGTATATATTGGAACCGCACAAGGTAGAAAACAAGTTCGTATATGCGGAAGATATTTCATTGCGGGATTTTCTGCAAGCGTATATCGAAGGAGTGGAAAAGACAATGGACTATCTAAGTAATGAGTTGGGGGTAGATAGAAAGGAATGTGCCAAATATTATTTTCAATTCTTGTTCCAAGCATACAAGTATTATCCGAACTTTACGGAGAAAATGGATGCTGTCTTTGAGAAAGATCGTTTGATGTGGCAAAAGGTGATCGAACGGGCAAAGGCTTCGGGGGAAATCAGAAAGGATGTTGAAACGGAAGAAATCATTGATATGTTCCGTATGACACATCTGGGAATGTCATACGTGCTGGCGTTCACCACGGGGCTTGACACGGTACGGCTGAAACGGCAATTCAAGGCGGTATATAAACTGCTGAAATGATTCATTGATAAACAAGAACTGAATATCTCCAGTATAATCTCTAATATGTGAAGCACCTTTCGAGGTGCTTTTTTTATATCTGTACGAAAATAAAATGAAGTAATTACTGTATTTTCTGAAACTTTGTGCTATATTTGGCAAAAGCGGACAAGAAAAGCTGTTGAAATATCCTTGTCATGAACGATTATCGAAAAAGAATGAATAGGAAGCGAAAAGGGATATGTGATGTGACGGGGTATCTTTGTCGCCATCGGAATATAAAATATATGAAACATGAAAATACTGATTATCGTTATGGGAATATTGAGTTTATTTTCTTCCTGTACTGGTAGAAAGGTGAAGCTGGCAGAGGAAGATAAGTCTGTTCAGAATAGGTATGAGGTGAAGGAAAATAAGTCTTGCCTTGATCATGATACGCTGCCTGCTGATACTGGCTGCTTCGACAAGGGTAATGATACTATTGAAGTGTATAATAAAAAACTTGATGTTGAAGCTTTTGATCGGTATTATAATGATTTTGATGATGGTTTTTCTTTTACAAGATTACCCAATGGTACTCTAAGAGAAAGAGGCAAATACATTTATTATGATACGGCATTTTATTATGTGATAGATTATCCTAAAGACTCTTATTTGTGCTATGAAAATGAATACTACGGGAATGGTAATATCAAATCGGAAAGAACTCGAATAATATTTGGTGATATGTATGTCGGTACTTCCCGTTATTATTCCATAAACGGAAAATTGAAGGAAGAAGTAAACGAGGACGAAGGTTATTCTTTCACTATTGGACAACTAATGCACCTTTTAAAAAAGAAAGGGATAAATATTCCCAAGGGGGCTAAATTGGTAAATGGATATATCGACACGCATTATCAAATACGTAAATATTTAGACCCTGAACAACCCGGATATGAGGTATGGTATTCATTAGACCCACAAAAAGATTCAATATTCGCAATGGCACAAGATTCAGTATTCGTAATCAGTGGAAAAGACGGTTCCATTATAGATGAATTTCGTTATATACTTGAATATAATTAAATACAAAAAGATGATTACACAGGAAATAAAAACAGCTTTTGGCGATATGCCCTATCCCGGTACGGAACGTATCGTGAACGACTTGCAGGGGTATGATTTGGAGCGGAAACAGATAAAGGAAGAGTTCAGCCGTTACGAAAACTGGCAGGATGTTCCCCGTGAATTGCTCCTGCAAGAACGGGATGCGTTGCCTTTGTTCGAGCCGCAGGGATTCAGGTTCTATCTTCCTGCGTATATGCTGTTTGCGGTAGAGGATTACGAAGGTGCGGACACGATACCCGAAAGCATTGTTCACTCGCAGACGTTGCCGGATGCCGGAACGGAGCTTTACGAGTTTGTACGGGAAAGGATGGTGCTGTTTGGTGAGGAACAGAGAAAGGCGATACTGAACTTTCTGGAATATCTGGAACTATCCCATGCGGAAGATTTTACGGAACTATGTACGGGCGGTTGGTGTTCGGTTACTCCACGCAGGGCAATTGAAAGCTGGGGTAAACTTGTTACTGGCGGAAAACAAAATATATGAACTATGAAAGAGATAATGATAACAGTTTTGCTTGCGGGCTTCGGGCTTGCTTGCAAAGCACAAGTTGATTCAATCATGATACAGCCATACGGAGAAATAGAGAGATACGATTTTGTATCTACCAAAAACGGAACGGAAGATGCCATAACTGAACGGGATGGATGGGTGATTGAAAAACGTAAATTCAGTAACGGGCGTGCTTGGTATAATGAATATGCACCAGCATCGGGGTTTTATATGATACAGAAGGATTTTCGTTCCAATGGAATGATTTGGAGAAGAACAAAATATTTAGGCTATGTTCGGTTTGGTATGTATGAAGAGTTCGATGAAGAGGGAAAACTGACCAAATTAATAGATGAAGATAAAAAGTTCGGAAAAATCAAACCGCAGGATATTATTGAGTTGTTGGAAAAAGAGGGATGGTTTAACCGAAAGACTGGAGAAAACAAAGTAACACGTAAAAGTATTCTTCCAACAAATGGAGAATTATATATGTGGGTTATGCCAAATATTGTAATTACATTTATGACTAAAGAGGAATCAAAAACCGGAAAATGCTTTTGGGGAATAACGGTAGAACCACGTAGCGAAGGGCAGAGAACAAACTATATAATTGACGGAGAAACCGGAGAGTTCACAAAGGAAGAAGAGTATATTATGCGTTACGAATAGATATACGGATATAGACAAATAAAATTATATGCGGTGAAATCTGTTAAACATGATACGGTAATGGAAACAACATCAACACTAAGCCAAACGTTGCTGCAAGCGGTGATGGCAGAGCCGGAGATTGCGGAGAAGGTGCAAGCTCTGGTGGAAACAATGGAAGGAATGATACGAAGCAAGCAGGATGCTGGGGAATTTGCCGGGCTGGAACAGCTTGCCGAGGACGGACGGGTAATGCGGTTCGTGGCAGATACGCTGAACAAGCTACCGGAAGCGGTGACGTACAGTGACAAGGGTTTCGAGGCGTATGTGATGCTGGCTGCCTTGTCACGGGAAGATGCGGCACTGCGGTATGTGTTCCGGTTATCGAGTTGGTATATCAACTACGGGTGCAACAAGGAACTGCTATACTTGTGCCGGGTGCTGCATATCTATCCCGAACGGGGGTATCTGAACGGGGTGTATAACCGACTGGCGCAGTATGTGCAGCAAATGAAGCGGAAACGTCCGCACTGTACCAAGAGCGAGGATTTGCCGAAAGGTGCTACGGAACTGGAAATACCTATTGCCTGTGTAAAGGTAAAGGAAATGACGGGTGAAGAGTTGTTGCAGGCAGAGGTGTATCTGGGAATGGTGAAGAATAAAAGGCTCGTGGAGAAGGTTACGAAGCACTGCATGAAGGCAAAGAATACGGGGCATCTGGCTGACCTTTGCGGGTACAGCCTAAGCACTTTCCGGCGGTTGTTCCGTGAAGAGTTCCGTACTACTCCCCATGAATGGCTGAAAGGACTGCGGAAAGACAAGGTGAAGAACCTGCTCACACAAACAGACTTACCGCTGCTGGAAGTGGCAGAGGTATGCGGGTTTGTGTCGCAATCGTACCTGACGGAGTTCTGCCAGATGAATTTCGGGGCAAGTCCGGGTGAAATACGGAAAAATTGATAACTTTTCTTGCAGTTGAGCGATTATCAAAAAAGAATGGACGGGAAACGAAAAAAGTAATATTCGGATTGCCAGTAACTTTGCAGCCGTTTTTAGAAACCTAAAAAGGATTGCATGGATAAATTTTTTGATTCGATGTTACAGGAGATTGACCGCCATACGGGGACGGTCAATTTGGAAGGGGAAAACATTATTCCGGGATGCCGTGAAATGATGAATTACCTGAAAGACAGAATGATTGAACTGAAAAACTTTGCGTTGTCCCGTGAGTTTAAGGACGACGCAGAGGAAATCCGATTTTTCAAGTACCAGAAGCCGCTGATACTCGGACGGCTGCTGTACTTCTACAAGCTATACCAGATCGAGAGCAACCGACCGCCAAGCTATGAACTTGCCACAGGTTATTACCAGTGTGAGATCGAGAAACTGAAAACGGTCTTTGAACGCAGCCTTTCCTTTTTCCAGTATTACCGCAGCGGGGCTACGTACCGGGACAACTTCTACTTCAAACGGGGACAAACGGAGATAAGCCCGGAAACGGATACGTTCATTTTCGAGCCGGAAGCGGAGTTATCCACCGGATATGACCGACTGGTCGCCCGGCTGATTGCGGTGGAACTGCTGTTAGCCTTCCTGACAAGGCGGATGCGTGAGCCTGCGGACGGCGAGCCGCTATCGGGAAAGAAACTGTACTGGACGGACAAGAAAGCGGCGGCGGTGGAACTGATATACGGCATCCATGCGGCGGGAAGCGTGGATAACGGGAAAGCGGACATTATCGACATCGTGACGGCATTTGAACGGACATTTCATATTGACCTCGGCGACGTGTACCACACGTTTATCGCCATGCGTAACCGGAAGAACAGCCGGACGGTGTATCTTGACCAAATGATCGAACAACTGCTCAAACGGATGGACGAAACGGATAGCTAACTTATTGAAAGCCAATGATGGGATTAGCAAGTTCGTAGCAAGCTGCTAAAAGCGACTTTATCGAACCCTAACCAGTGACAAGCGGCTTGCAGCCGCCGGAAGAACCGAAAGAAAAGGCTCTCCGGCGGCTTTTTTCGTGCCGGAAAAAATCTTTGGCAAGGTGGTACGGACGTGAAAAGAAAAACAATCGAATAGGCGGACATTTGCGACCATAAATCTAAAAATCAACAGATTATGGAAGTAATAACAATCGAAAGCAAAGCGTTTGCCGCCCTCGTGGAGAAGATTGACGGGATAGCGGCATACGTGGAAGAGTCCCGGCAAAGGGAACCGGACGGGCAACAGGGACAGGAAGAGAAGAACAGCCGGACGACGGGCAAGTGGATGACGGGCAGCGAGGTGTGCGAATATCTCGAAATCAGTCCCCGCACCTTGCAACGCTACCGCACGAACCGGATTATCTCCTTCTCCATCTGCGGGAAGAAAATCCGCTACCGCCGCACGGACGTGGAACAGTTCCGGGAACGGTGGATGCGGGAAACACCTGACAAGCAGATCGACCGGATGGTCGAAGCACACCCTTTGCATGAACGTAAATACAAGCTGTATGGTAAGAAAAGAGGAAATACTGGCAAGGACGAGTAACGGGCTGGACGTGTTCCGCCACTACCTGCCCGTGAAGTGGCGGGTAGGCAGGAATTTCCTGAACCCGCTGTACGAGGACAGCAAGGCTTCGTGCAACGTGTATTATGACCGCCGTAGCGGGACGTACAGGATGAAAGACTTCGGGAACGGGGACTTTTCGGGCGACTGTTTCTTTATCGTGGCGAAAATCAAGGGGCTGGACTGCAAGAACGCCGCCGACTTCGTGGAGATACTGGAAACGATAGACCGTGAGCTGTGTCTGGGTATCAGCGAGGATGTACCGCCGGAAACGGTACGGGAACGGCAGGCTGCCATGCGGGTTGTCCCGTTGGCGGAAGGAAACGGGATGAACGGTGACGGGACAGCAGAGCCGACCGGGACGGAAGAACGGGCAGCAGAGCCGGAACACAAGCCACGCCCGTACCGGACGGTGCAGCAGCCGTTCACGGAAAAGGAACTGGAGTATTGGGCTGGGTACGGGATAACGGAAGCGGTGCTGAACCGATACGGGGTGCAGTCGTTGAAGGAATACCGGAGCGAAACGAAAGACGGGAAAGCGTTCGGTTTCACGTCCACAACCATAGAACCGATATTTGGGTACGTGGGGAAATGGGGCGTGAAGGTGTACCGCCCGAAATCGGAAGTACGGTTCGTGTACGGCGGTCATACGGGAGATAACTATTGTTTCGGGCTGGAAGAGTTGCCGCCCAAAGGTGACACGCTGTTCCTGACGGGCGGGGAAAAGGACGTGCTGACGCTGGCGGCACACGGGTTCCATGCGATCTGTTTCAATTCGGAAACATCGGTGATACCTGCAAAGATCATCCGGAAGCTGGTGTACCGGTTCAAACATATCGTTCTGCTGTACGATGTGGATAAGACAGGGCTGGAAAGCTCCGAGAAACACCGACAGCAGCTAACGGAGTACGGGGTGAAACGGCTGGTGCTGCCGCTGACGGGTGAAAAGACGGACAAGGACGTGTCGGACTACTTCAAGGCGGGACGGACACGGGACGAGTTCGTGAAGCTATTCCTTAAAATGCTGGATAGCCTGTACGGTGACACGATGGCGGTATTGAAATCCTGCGAGATCGACTACGACCACCCGCCACAGCAGGCGGTCGCCATCGTGACCGCCGGGGACGTGCCTCTGGGTTCGGAAGAGAACATCCTCTGCATCACGGGCGGGGAAGGCACGGGAAAAAGCAACTATACGGCTGCGCTGGTCGCCGGGGCGATTCAGGAAAAGGAAACGGATGCGGACTTGCTGGGCGTTCGGGTAGAGCCGAACCGGAAAGGGCGTGCGGTGCTGCTCTACGATACGGAGCAGAGCGAGCAACAACTGTACAAGAACACGGGGCGGATGCTGCGGCGTGCCGGACGGGAGAAGATGCCGGAGTTCCTGCACGTGTATTGCCTGACGGGAATGTCACGGAGTGAGCGGCTGACCGCCATCATGCAGAGCATGGATAAGTACCATTACCTGCACGGGGGTATTCATCTGGTGGTGATCGACGGGGTGGCGGACTTGATACGCTGCGCCAATGACGAGGGGGAAAGCGTGGCGTTGATTGACGAGATTTACCGACTGGCGGGGATTTACCGCACGTGCATCGCCGCCGTGGTGCATTTTGTCCCGAACGGGTTGAAGTTAAGGGGGCACTTGGGTAGCGAGTTGCAGCGCAAGTCGGCGGCTATCCTCTCGATAGAGAAGGACGAGAACCCGGAAATCTCGGTCGTGAAGGCGTTGAAAGTACGTGACGGCAGCCCGCTGGATATTCCGATCATGCAGTTCCGCTGGGACAAACAGATGGGGATGCCCGTGTACGTGGGCGAAAAGCCCCGTGCGGAGAAGGAGAAGCGCAAGGAGAAGGAACTGGCGGAAATGGCACGGGAAGCGTTCACCCGGCAGGAGAAGTACGGTTATATCGAACTGTGCGAACTGATACAGGAGATGTTGGAAGTGAAAGAACGGACGGCAAAGGGATATATCCGTTATATGCGTGAGAAGGAAATCGTCGAAAAGGAAGGAGATTACTATGTACACGGACAGGGAAGAGTTTGAAGGCTGGATGCAGCGGATCATGCAGCGGTTCGACACGACCGAAAAGCTGCAGGAAAGGGTGCTGAAAAAGAACAGCCAACTGGACGGTGAAGAGGTGCTGGATAATCAGGACTTGTGCCTGCTGCTGAAAGTCGGCATACGGACGTTGCAACGCTACCGGGCTATGGGGCTGCTGCCCTACTTCACGATCAGCGGGAAGGTATTCTACCGGGCGAAAGATGTGCATGAGTTTATCCGCAACCGATTCGATGCAGTGGCGGAGAGAAAGCGTAAATGAAAAGTGAACGGTTGCCCTGCTTTGTCGTTAGATAAGGCGGGGCTATTCTTTTGTAGTTCGGCAGGTTTGCACTATATTTGCAACAGAAAATATGAAAGTTCATTGCCCGGCTTGAACGCAAGCGGGTTTTGATTATATAGATTGTACGTTCGCTAAACGTCTTGAAGTAGGAAACTGGTAATTTTTTGACAAATCAGACGAATGGCGCAATGCACATGCTGTATGTATATACGGCGTGAGCTTGCCTATTCGATTTGTCAGGCATACCAGTGCCTCTACTTCGGAATAGTGTGAGTTCACGCTATTTTTATGGCGGCTGGCGGGCATAACCGATAAAAACAACGTTATGAAACAGATTACTTTGTATGTGTACCAAACCATTGACGGATGCCCTGCCCGTGCCGACAAGCAGGTGGACGATGCTATTCTGAAAGCCGATTGCCTGCTCTTGGATGAAGAAACTTATCTGGATGTATTTATGAATCACCTCGGCTGGCCGCTCACGGAGAAAGAAACTTTTGTAGTGGCGCAAGCCGATTGTAACCTGACGGAAAAAGAAGAGGTGCAGTTTATCACGGGGGATGCCGTGGCGGAACTCTCACGGATGAAAGCTGCGGGTGATGGGGTGATGGTCGCCTATGGCGAAGGAATTGCGGCTGTGCTGCTCAATAGCGGGCTGGCGGATGAGATTGTGGTAGTTACGCTGCCGAAGGTTGCAGGGGGTGACGAAAAGGCTTTGCGGCATATTACGGGGGACGGCGCGATGTGGGTGGTACGGTCTTGCAAGGTGCTGGACGGCGAGAAGGTAAGGACTGTGTACGGAAGGGTGTAATTTGTGCGACAGTGTCGCATAAATGTGAGATAACAAAGAAAGGTGCGACAGTGTCGCACCTTTTCTTGTTGAATTTAGGCATCGCTGTTGCCTAAATTCAAATCGTATCTTCACTATCCTGTAACTCCCGGCTAAGTTTATTCTCCAATTCTTCAATGGAAGGTAATCCGGACTTAATATCTTTGGGTAATGCCCTGCCTAATTCGTAGTCTGAAATACCGATAGGCTTGTGTACGTCACGCAAAGCGTATTCAGCCATAATGCGGTCTTTGTTCTGACAAAGCAGCAAGCCTATTGTCTGGTTATCCCCTTCCCGGCAAAGAATATCGTCCACTGCCGAACAATAAAAATTCAGCTTGCCGATATATTCGGGCTGGAACTCCCCCCGCTTCAACTCTACAACTAAATATCGGTGCATAAAGGCATTGTACATGAGGATGTCGATATAAAAATCCTTTCCCGAAACTTCGATGCGGTACTGCCTGCCCATGAAAGCGAAACCTGCCCCCATTTGGAGAAGGAACTTCTCTATATGTTTAATCAAACCTAATTCCACGTCCCGTTCGTCGTACTCGTCGGTAAAAGTCAGCATATCGAAAATATAGGGATCTTTCAAGGTTTCTTTCACCTGCTTGGCTTGTATTTCGGGAAGGGTGGCATCGAAATTGTTTGCCAGTGCGCCGTGAATATTGTAGTAGTCCTGATTGATGGCTTCGACCAGAAAGTTACGCCCCCAACCGTTTTTAAGGCACTGTATCATATACCAATACCGGGCTTTGAGGTCTTTTACCTTTTGCATCAGAATAACATTGTGTGACCAGCTTAGTTGTTTAACTGGAAGGATTAAATTTGACACTTCTAATTTGGCAACAGGTTGTTGCCAAATTGTAAGTTCTTGATTATATTCTTTATAGAACTGAATCATGCACCTGCAATTACGTGGTGAAAAGCCTTTTACCTTCGGATAATCATTCTTCAAGTCGTTGGATAACTGTTCAAGGGCATTGTTGCCCCAACCGATTTGCTTTTGACTTTCGGATAGCAGTTTGCCAATGTCCCAATACATGGTAAGCATTTCTTCATTGGCTGCGTAGATAGCCTTTTTCTGGGCGAGTGCTACACGTGCCTTGACTTGTTTAAGCAAGGTTGCATAGCTAAAGATATTGTTTTGAATTTCCATTTTATTCTTTTTAATTTGAGATTAAAGGCGTTCGGGTATTGCTGCCCTGAACGTCTGCCATCCGGTCACGGGAAAGGGGAAAACCGTCCTTTCGGAGTGACCGACTGGCAAAGGTGTTATATGGGATTAAGGGTATAATACCCGGAAATCCCGTGATCCGCCGTCGTCTATGAGTTCGTTGCGGTGCAGCCAACGGAGAATTTCAGTGCCGGACTGACTGCCGAAGTTACGGACACAGTACAGACGGGAGAAACGATAGCGGCGAAGGTGGATAAGCAGGTGTTCGACCGTGAACAGGCTTAGTTCACGGCAAGCCCTGACGATGCGCTGCGACAAGCCGAAATCATCCAGCGGGGTATCTAACAGCCTGCGGTGCTTGCCCGGTCTGCCCCGTCCCTTCTCCGGCTGCATATCGTCATAGATGGTATCTACCCGGTTACGCTCGAAGAGGGCGAAAAGGGATGCGCTGTCAATCATCAGAACGGTATCGAAACGGGCAAAAGCGATGTGGTTGCCGTTCATCCAGAGGGTGATACGCTGCACGTCCGTTCCACAGATACGGGCGGCTTCTTCCACGGATAACCAGCCGTTCATCGTCTGCCGCCCTTTCCTTTTGCCTTGTCCGTGCGGGGCGGGAACTCGTACACGGTGCGGAAGTCCTTGTCGAAGGTGACGTGCGCATCGAAGGTTTTGCCGTCCTTGTTCTGAAAGCCTTTGATAAGGGACGTTTTGCCCTTGGTTACAAGGTCGGTAATCTGTTTGTCGGTAAGCTCCTTCCCGCCCTTGTTGCGGAAGATGGTAACACCACAATCGACGTTGCTGCACTTGGCGACTTTCGGATAGAAGAGGATGCGCCCGGACTGGCATTTGGGGCAAGGGATGCGTTCACCGTCCGTAACCGATACCTGCACCTGCAAAAGCTCTTCGGTGATCTGGGCGGTATAGACTTCGATTCCCTTGCGGAACGTGGCTGCGTCCATC
Organism: Parabacteroides sp. CH2-D42-20; assembly: GCF_003670185.1. Taxonomy (NCBI): domain Bacteria; kingdom Pseudomonadati; phylum Bacteroidota; class Bacteroidia; order Bacteroidales; family Tannerellaceae; genus Parabacteroides; species Parabacteroides sp. CH2-D42-20. The sequence continues at coordinate 34,296 of NZ_RAYG01000035.1, forward strand.
TCGCCCGTCTCGATGCGGGCAAGGGCGGTTTCCCATTGTCCTGTCATTTCGACATCGGCAATGCGTTTGCCCTTTACGGTATGGTACACCGCCAGACCTTTCTCGGTCGGGACAAGGTTCTTCTTGTCACGGCGCACGTAGTCACGGGAAAACAGGGTTTCGATAATGGACGCACGGGTGGCGGGCGTGCCGATACCGATGTCTTTCAGGCTGTCCCGCAGTTCGGTTTCCTGCAACTCCCTGCCGCAACTCTCCATTGCTGAAAGCAGGCTGCTCTCGGTGTGCAGGGGACGGGGCTTGGTCTGTTTCTCCACGTTCTCCGCCGATTGCAGGGGGAAGGTTTCGCCGGGCTGCAAGGGCGGAAGGGTGGCGGATTCTTCTTCCTCGTCCTTCTCGCCACGGACGGCACGCCATCCGGCAGACTTGATTATTGTCCCTTTGGTGGTAAAGTCGCTACCCGCTGCGGTGAAACGAACCGTTGTAACGTCCTTTACGCAACGGGCGGAGAAGGATTCGAGCAGGCGGGCGGCAACCATATCGTACACCTTGCGCTCGTCCTCCGGGAGTTCGCCGGGTAGACATTCGGTGATAATCAAGGCATGGTGATCGGTGACTTTCCCGGCGTCCACGCTGCGGCGGTTGAGTGCCGTCCCTTTCAGGGTGGCGACATAGGCAGAGAAAGCGGGGTATTGCTCCAAAAGGGCGATGCGGGACGGGATTTCGTCGAAAACATCGTCGGAGATAAAACGGGAGCCGGTACGGGGGTAGCTAAGTACCTTTTTCTCGTAAAGCGACTGTGCTATGGAAAGGGTTTTGTCGGCTGAAAAGCCGAGCTTGCTGTTGGCTTCCTTCTGCAACGAAGTAAGGTCGTAGAGCAGCGGCGGTTCTTGGTTCACTTCCTTGCGCTGCACATCGGCAACGGTGACCGTGCCCGTGGCGGTAACGGCACTAAGGGCGGTGGTTGCTGCCGGAAGGGTTTCGTACTTGTGTTCGGAGATGGCGGAGAAAGGCGTGCCGTCCTTTTCCGCCGTGACCTTTAGCTGGTAATAGGTCTGCGGGGTGAAATTCCTGTTCTCCAGATAGCGGGAGCAGATCATCATCAAGGTGGGTGTCTGTACCCGTCCGAGCGAGAAAATTCCTTGTCCGGCGGCGATGGAAAGTGCCTGCGTGCTGTTGATGCCGACCAGATAGTCGGCGATGGCACGGGCTTCGGCGGCACGGTAGAGGTTATCGTAATCGCTGCCGGGTTTGAGCTTATCCAGCCCGTCACGGATGGCACGGTCGGTCAGCGAGGAAATCCACAAGCGGACGAAAGGTTTGCGGCAACCGAGGTAGTTGTAAATATAGCGGAAGATTCCTTCGCCTTCACGACCCGCATCGGTTGCCACGATGATCCGGTCGGACTGGGCGAAAACTTCGTCAATGACCTTTAGTTGTTTGAGTACGCCGGGATCGGATTTATACTCTTTGCCCTCCCGTATCTGGCGGGGTATGAACTTGAACTCCTGCGGGATGATGGGAAGGTTTTCACGGCGGAAGCCGGAGAACCCGTAAGCATCGGGCATGGCAAGCTGGACGAGATGGCCGAACGCCCAGGTAACGAGGTAGTCGTTGCCTGAGAGGTAGCCATCGTGACGCTGGCGAACATTCAACACGTTTGCTATGTCCTTCGCAACGGAAGGTTTCTCTGCGATAATTGCTGTAATCATATTTCTTTTGTTTTTAATGGTTTGACAAAAAGTGTCCCGTCACTTGGGGACGGGACACCTCGGATAGTTACTTGTGATAATCTTACCGGATAAGACGGGTATCAGAGGCGGGGAGCTTTGCGCTGCCGGGGTTTGGGCTTGTCCTGTTCCTGCTTCTGTTTCTTATCTTCTTTCTTATCTTCTTTCTTGTCCTCTTTCTGTTCCTGCTTGCGGTCTTGCTGCTCCTTCTGCTCTCCGGTGGGACGGGTTTGTGCGGACTGCAAGGCTTCTTTCAGGCTCTTGGTGGCTTCGTTGGTCTTGCCCTCGGAATTGACGGCTACCTGCACCTCGTTCTCGACGGCGGGTTTGACACGTCCCTCTTCGAGTGCGGTCTTGTAATCCTTGGGGAACATGAAGGCGGGGTATTTCTGTCCGGGCTGCCATGTGATGTACCCCTGATAGGGTTTGCCGTTCTTGTCTTTCAAACCGGAAACTTTGACCGTCCCGCCGCCCGCAAGTTCCGTTTGCGACTTTTCGGTGAGTTCCTGCTTGCGGAAGGTCTTGGGGACTTCCTGATTGGCGGTCTGTTTCTGTAACTCTTTGTGTGCGTCCATCGCCAGTTTAGCCCGGTCGTTGAACAACAATTCGAGTTGCATCTTGGCGGCGTTGAACTGGATGGGGGCTTCGTAGGTTTTGGGCTTCTGCCCCTCTTTGGCTTTGGTCTGGAATTTACATACCACGGCTTCGCCCTTTTTCAGCCGTGCCACCTCGTCGGGAGTGAAGGTATGCCCGTTCTTTTCCGCCGGGATGCGCACCTTGTCAGCCGGGAAGGATGCCAGTTCGTTCGTTTTCTGGTTACGGCTGACGAGGGACGGGACTTTCTCGCCCGCCCGGTTGGTGAGTTCGACAATGCGCCCCATGTTCCCGGCGGTCTTGATAGCATCGCTATCTTCCTTCGTGAAGGTATGCCCGAAGAATTGCTGCTGCAACTTTTGGGGATCGAGAATACCGTGGCTGCAAACGACTACCCTGCCGTCGGGAGCTTCACGCAAGGAAAGCTGGCTATCGTTGGCATGGGAGATCGAATCGAGATTGAAATATACCCGGACGGTCTTGTCGGTCTGGAAGCCCCGTAGCATCTGGTCGAGCATACCGTTCTGCTCGATCTGTTCACGTTTGATGCCGAGATTGGCGAGCGAGTTCCAATCTATCTTTTCCACATCGTACTTGTACTGCTGCTGTTGCTGCGCCTGCCCTTGCTGCGGTGCATCTGTCGGCTGCTGTTGCTGCTGCCCGGCGGCAGGCTGCGCCTGTTGCTCGCCCTGCTGTTGTGCCTGTGCGGGATGTTGTACCTCGTACTGTGCCATGCGTGCCTGTCCTTCGGGCGTGGGGTTCTGCACGGTCTGCTGGAAATCTGCCGCTACCCGTTGCACATCCTCTTCCGGCACACGGAAGAAATGGAAACGGGTAGGATCTTTCAACTGGTTCCAAAGATTGGAAAAGAAGTTGGAGAACATATCTCCGTGGCGATCTACCCGTAGCAGGTCGTTGTTGTCCTCTAACGGGTTCTTGGTTTGTAACTCTCCGTCCTTTACTCCGCTGACGGCTTGGATGGTCTTTTTCTCCTGATCCATGACAAGAAGAATATCCATCAGTTGTTCGCTGTTGTCCGGTCTTTCGTCCATAAACTTAAATTTTTAATGGTGAATACTACTGGTTTCGGTGGAAACCGGACGTAAATATATAGGGGAATGTATTGATAATTAACAAGTTTACGGTGGGGTGTCGCTACTTGTCGTCCGGTTCGCAGGTTTGTCGTGGCGGATGGCGGGAGAACGGGGAAAGTTCGGGGTGCAAAGTGATATAAAGCAAAGGGGGAAGTCTTTTATCAGGCATCAGGGAAATAAAATACAGTAATTACTGTATTTGTCGGGATTTTGTTTTATATTTGGGCAAAAGGACAAATGAAGCCGTTAAATATCCTTTTGCGGACGATTATCGAAAAAGAACGGACGGGAAACGAAAAGGGAATTGAAGGACGGCGGGGTATCTTTGGCGGAGAATGGAAACGGAATTGTTCAACTTGAAATATTGAGGAATGAAAACAGTAATAACCCTATTAATATGTATAGCTATGGCAACTTGTTCCAATACCAAACGAGGGGCTTCTTCCGATGGAAAAGTGGTAAACTCCAATGATCCGGTATTTTGTGCGGATAGCTTGGTTGGAAATGAACTTATTAGTTTGTATCCTTTCATGTTGTACGACAAGCCGGATGGTAATATAACTTATAGCTGTGATTATGAGAATGGATATATCTGCATAGCCGGAGAGATAAAGGATGATTGGATAAGATTGGATTATATCTTAATCAATTTGGACAAGTTGACATTCCCATTTTACGGTTGGACAAAGTGGCGCAACAATGATTCCATCATGTTCAAGGTCATAGGCGAGGGATTTCCCTTTATTTCGCCCTATGACGAAAACGCTATTTATGAGTTTCCTGTATATAGTCAGGAATATCCTCAATATCCGGGCGGTGAGGAAGCTATTGAACAATTTCTGAAAAAAGAAGCGCAAAAACGTTATCCACCAACAGCCCGACAGATGGGGGTACAAGGTCGAGTCATGGTTTCTTTCGTTGTGGAGAAAGACGGTACAATGTCGGACTTTAGAATCCAGAATAGTGTAAACGATGAAATAGATGAAGCTGCTATTGAGTGTATAAAGAACTTGCCGAAGCGTTGGAAACCTGCCAGAACAAAATTGGAGTTTGATACGGCTGAAAGAACGGTACGATGCAAAGTAAAGTTGCCTGTATCTTTTAGAATTGAATGATAGATAAGATGCAGTAAAATTTGATATGTGAAACTAATACTATTTTCAATCATTAAATTCTTTTTATCATGGGATTAGTAGCCTTATTGTTGCCAGTCTGTTTCATTTGCCTTCTGGTTATCATACTTAATTTATTTACGAATACAGCTAATAATAATCTGAAACTTGGTTGGAAACAACGGTTGTGGATAGTTTTGAATTTACTGATGTGGGCTTATGAGTTCTTTTTTATGGTAGTCGTTTGTGAAGGTGTAGAGAATTTGAGAGTTGATTTCGGTGGTGGATTGGGAGATTTATTCTATATCTTCATGCTTGCGGGCGTTGTAATGCTGCATATTGTTTTGCTTGCTATTTGTACCTATAAACATTTGCAGTCTGTTTATTTCATTATTCTCGTTTGTCTGCCTATACTTCCTTTGGCTAAAATGCATTGGGATGCAGCGCGAGGAAACAAAGAAAACGGGTACATGACCAGAGGAAACAATACAGGGTTGTACTATGATGCAGAGGCTTATCGTCAGCTACGGTTGCATAAGCGAGAACTTGAAGAAGCGGCAAAGCCTAAGAAACCTGAATTTGCCACACAGTTTGAGTCGTATCTGTACGATGCCGAACATGGGGATTTATGGGCACAAAATCATATAGGAAGATGTTATGCACTCGGCGATGGTGTTGAACAGAACGATTCTTTGGCTATCAAGTGGTATCGCCTTGCAGCAGAGGGTGGATATGATATGAGCCAAAGCAATTTGGGAGTATGTTATTATAAGGGTTTGTGTGGTCTTGATATTGATTATATAGAAGCAGTTAAATGGCTTCGTAAAGCGGCTGAACAAGGAAATGATGATGCTCAATATTTGATGGGGTGTTGTTATAAAGACGGTAAAGGTGTTGAGCAAAACGATGAAGAGGCTTTTCGGTGGCTTCGGCTTGCTGCACGGCAAGAACATGAGGGGGCACAGAAATTACTTCGAGAAAATAAACAAGTTTGGCAGTTGAGTAACAAATAATCGTATGGATAAGTGGATAGTTTACATATTACTGGCTGTATGTCTGCCAAGTTACGGACAAGCGAATGGAAATAAGCAGGTAAAACAAGGAACAGATTCTTTGCAAAATGATACTATTATGCCCTATTCGGTGGATTCATTAGTACATAATTATATGGAAAGCGGACGTGTAAAGTCCGAGAATGGCGATAAATTGGGGGCAATTGCGGAATATAACAAAGTTATTGAGATTGATTCAAATTACGCTGTTGCCTATTATAAACGGGGAAATCAAAATGCAGATTTGGGAAAAAATGAGGATGCGATTACAGATTACAACAAAGCAATTGAGATTAATCCGGATTATGCCTTTGCGTATTCTAATCGAGGAACTGTAAAAGCGGCATTAGGAGATCATACTGGAGCGATTACAGATTATAATAAGGCGATTGAAATTAAGCCTGATTTTGCTCTTGCTTATTCCAATAGAGGAAAGGCTAAAGCTGATTTAGGAAATAATGCTGAAGCATTAATAGATTGCAATATAGCAATAAAGATTAACTCTCATTTAGCTATTGCGTATATAAATAGAGCAACGCTTAAAGCTGATTTAGGTAATTATATAGAATCGGTTATAGATTATGATAAGGCTATTGAAATTAATCCCAATTATGCCATTGCGTATTCAGGTAGAGGAACTGTAAAATCGGCATTGGGCAACAACGTTGGCGCAATAATGGATTACGACAAAGCTGTTGATATTAATCCTAATTATGCTACTGTGTATTCAAACAGAGGAAAATCTCATACTGCTCTGGGTAACAATGATAAAGCATTAATAGATTATAACAAGGCGGTAGAAGTTGATCCCTATTTGGCTATTGCATATTACAATCGGGGCAATTTAAAAGCAGAGATAGGGGATATGAAAGGTGCACTTGCAGATTATAACAAAACACTTAAAATCAAACCAGATCATATTGGTAGCTATATCAATCTTGGTGTACTAAAATATAAAATGGGAGATTACGAGGGAGAAATCGCTATTTATCGGTTGGCGATAAAGAACTGTTCTCCCGATGCGGATTTGTATAACAATCTGGGGCGTGCGCTGTATGACCTGAAACGGTTTAAGGAAGCTGCGGAAGCATACGGCGAAGGAATAAAGGCTTTTCCGAGTGACGGAAAGTTGTACTATGGTCGTGGGCTGGCACGTAACCAGTCGGGCGATAAGAACGGGGCTTGTGAGGACTGGCATAGAAGTAGTGAATTGGGATGTTTGCAGGCTAATGCGTTGTTGCCATTGTGCGGTGAGAAATAGTTGATAAATATAAATTTGCAAGATTATAGAAACGGATATTCCGCCAGCAATCTGTCTGGCCGGAATATCCGTTTTTCATTTTATCACACGTTCTTAATCAGGTGCGAGAGTTCGGGATCAGCCTTGATGCGTTCGATTTCGTCGGCGACAATCTGCTTGACCTCGTTCTTGATACGGTAGTAGTTCGCATCAATCTGTTGCTGCATGGTATCATTACCGTCCTTGTCGGTGAAGTCGATAATCTGCGGTATCTTCACATAACGGGCGGTTTCCCGCTTGACCTGCTCGTTATCCACGACAATCTCGGCGTGGAAAATCTTCTGCTCGATGCGCTCGTCGAAGTTATCGGCGACTGCACCGACAAACATACCCTGCGTCAGGTTGCTGATTTTGGAAGCCGGGATAAGGCTATCCATCTGGGTATTGATGGAAACGGAAGTCTCGTTGCGGTTGATAGTCATGTTCTGCCGTTTCTGCAAGACCTTGCCGAAGCGTTCACTTAACGTTTTGGCGGTTTCGGCAACTACCTGACCTGCAAAGACATTGCCGACTGTATTGCAGATAACGGCGCTTTCCTTGTCACCGTAATCACGCTTCAACTGCGAAAAGTCCTGAAAGCCGAGCATGACGGCTACCTTGTTGCTTCGGGCGGTGGCAATCAGGTTATCCAGTCCACGCATGTAGATGGTGGGTAACTCGTCAATGATAACGGCGGATTTGAGCCGTTTCTTTTTGTTTATCAGCTTGACAATACGGGAGTTATACAGTCCCAACGCTGCGCCGTATATGCCCTGCCTGTCGGGGTTGTTACCTACTACAAGCACTTTCGGTTCTTCGGGGTTGTTGATGTCGAGTGTGAAATCATCTGCTGTCATTACCCAATAGAGAGCCGGGGAAATCATGCGGGAAAGCGGGATTTTGGCACTGGCTATCTGCCCCTGCAACTGCTCCACCGCCGAACTTTCCCAAGCATCCATGAACGGGGAAAGATAGTTCTCCAGTTCGGGGTAGCTTGTCAGGATAGGGAAAATATCAGCGTACTTCCGGTTCAGAAATTCTATCGCATGGGGGAAGGTGCAATACTTGCCGTTCTTGTAGATTTTCAAATACCATATAATACTGGCTAACAGAATGATAGGTGATTCAACAAAGAAGTCGCCCTGCTTGCTGATCCAAGTCCGATTGAGGTTGAGCATAATCGTGTACGCACTTTCGTAAGCATCGGATATGTCTGTCATAAAGTCCGGATGAATGGGATTGCATCTGTGGCTACCCGCCGGATCATCGAAATTTATCACGTAGAATTTCGGTTTGACCTTGTAACCGTCCAGATTGTTAATCAGATGGTTGTAAGCAATCTCGGAGAGGTCGGGATATTTGAAATCATATAAAAAGACGGAAAATCCTTTTTCGATAACCTGCTTAATATACTGATTGATAATCGCATAGGACTTTCCGCTGCCCGGAGTTCCTAATACCATTGTCGCACGAAAAACGTTTACAAGGTTAATCCATCCGTCATACGTCTTTCCCCTGAACCAGAAACGGGTGCGGAGATTGACGGAATACTCGTTTTCTTTGAGTTCGGTTTCCTGCATGAAGGATTCGTTTTCTACGTTGAACACGTCTTCAAGCAGGTTGGTTTTGAGCAGGCGGGACATCCATAGTCCTGCCATGAGCAGAAAGATATATCCGGCTGTGAGGGTGGCGATGTAGAACACCGTGTTTGCCGACAAGGGCAAAGGGAGTGCCAAGAGCCACCAGTTGAAAAAGAACAATAACAAGCCCGTCACGCCGCAAAGGATTATCTTGCGCCAAGTGATTTTCTGCTCCTTCACGCCCTTAGTCCCCAAACAGGAAAGGGCGAGGAACAATACGGCAAAGAGCTTCGTCCAAAAGATACTGGAAAACAGCCCGGCGGTGCGCTGGAAACCGAGCAGGATTCTATCGACTACGCCGATATTGATGCCCCACTCCTGAATAGATTGGAAACAGAACCAATAAATATTGATTACTACAAATAAAATGCTGATAGCACGCATGAACTCCATTACTTTGGCAAGTCCACGCAAATCGTCTTCGTTTTGCATATTGATATACTTTTAAAATTGTAAATACTGCGGAAGGTTACTGCTGCCTGCCGTACCTGCGCCTTTTCTTCTTTTTCCGCTGCGGTGGTGCGGGCTGGTCGCCGGATGCGCCGCCCTGCACGGGTGCGAACAGGCTGAAAGCGTCCGCCACGTTTTGGGCGGTGCTGTCCTTGTGGTCGGGCTGATACTCGGTATCATGCCCGTTCCATTCGGATGCGCCTGTATGCCCTTGCTGCTGTGCGGGACGTTCCACTTCGGCGGATTGCTGCTGCGGGTGAATACCGTCCTGTCCGGCGAAAAGGTCGTTGAACACATTGGCGGAAAACTCCTTACCCAGACGGGAACCGTTGAAAACGGTCTTGTCGGCATGGTTGATGAAGGTCGCCCCATAGATGCGCCCCGCATCGTTGGTGCGGAATACCACGCCGATACCCTGCCGCATGAGTTCACGCTCGAAAAGTGTCCGGTCACGCCCTGCGGTCTGCATGGCGGATGCTATGCGGGCGGCGGTATCGGTGGCAATGTCCTTGTGGCTCTTCATCCATGCGGCGGAAGAGAGCATACGCTTTTCCAGTGCGGCAATGCCCGCTTCTTTACCAAAGACGGAAGACTTGAACGGTTTGCCGACCTTGTTGCCGTCCTTGTCCGTCGCCGAATAGGACAAGCCGTGATACTCCCGTCCGCCATATTCCCCTTTGACTTCATCCACCGTTATGCCGTAAAGCGAAAGTACCGCACGGTATTCGCCGAGCGACTGGAAACGCCACTCACGGGCTATCGGTCGGATCACTCCCGCCAACTGCCCTTTGAGGTTGCCGCCCTCGTAATCGACGGGCGACAAGGGCAACCCTTCCTTCCACTCCTTTTGGGTAGCCGGGGTAAGGTCGAACTGTTGTTCCAGTTCCCGGCAGACCTTCATCGAACGCTCGTGTTCGTAGCTGTCGGAAATCGCCCGCCCGGTTTCGTCCACACGAACGGAAACGATATGCAGGTGTTCCCGCCCGATGTCGTTGTGGCGGTAAACGATATAAGGCTGGTCGCCGAAGCCCATGCGCTGCATATACTGCTCCGCCAATTTTATGAACTGTTCCTCGGTCACGCAATCTTTCGGATCGGGATTGAGCGAGATGTGCAGGATGGGTTTCTCGGTCTTGCGGTTGGCGGTCAGGTAATCCCCGAACGAACGGGAAATATGCTCTATCGTGTAGGGATTATCACCCGGCGGTTCGATAATCCGGTTGCCGAAAAGCACGTCGGCATGAAGTTCGTCCACCTTGATCTGGTTGTAGGCAAGCACCCCGTACAGGCTGCCGCCGTGTGAAATCTTGGCTATCATCTGACGGGGTATCTGGTTTGAAACTCTTCCGCCAGTGCGGAAATTTGTTTGCTAAGTTCCACCAGTTCGAGGGTGTGCTGTTCCAATTTGTAGAGGAAAGCGAGTGCCTTCTTCTCCGAGAAATTGGATTTGAGCGCACGCACGCATTGGTTGTAGTTCACGCCGATGCTGCGGAACTGGGAATGAAAAGAGGTCAGGCGCATGTAGAAATCCTGCGTGCCCTTATCCAGTTTGACGACCTTTATCTCCCTGCCGAAGAGTGCGGAAACGATAAATTCGGCACGGGTTGCCTTGCCGGATTCATCGAAAAGGGCAAGGAAACGGGCGTTGTCCCCGTCACTTAGACGGAACACGTAGCGGTGGCGCATCTTGCCGGTTTTGGGCTTTCGCCCGTGGTTGTTGGAATACTTCTTCTGACTATCCATAGTCCTATCAAATTTTAAGTGAAACATGGGTTGAAAACTGCCGTATGCTTACGGCTCTCCCCCGCAAAGGAAAATCCAACTCCGGCGGATTTTGCACCAGCGGGGCAAGGTGGTGGTGAGGCACGGAAAGCGAAGCGAGTGCCGCAGCACACAACTTGCTAATTTCGGTTGAAATTAAAATCCGTCCTACCGGACAGATTGGGGATGCCCTTGTCTGTTGCCGACTGCCGGGGCAGTCCTTCGGGCGGTTACTGTTCTTGTTCATTCTCACGGAATTTTGGTTCATGGCTGCAAAGTAACAGCCCTTTTCCCGTCCGGTCATTATGCCTGTACGCGACAAACCTACGGGTGGAAAGACAAGGTGCGACACACTGATAATCAGACGGATAATCTACCGATATTTTGATATTCCTTTGCGCCGTGGAAGCGGTAAAACGGCTGTTCAACCGGACGGATAAACGGACGCTCAAACGAGTGGATGATTGACTGAATGTACAGCCGGACGGATGATGATTTTGCCGGATGAACGGATGGACGAACGGCTAAACGGTTAGCCGGATGAATGACTAAACAGCTAAACGGTTAAACGGCTAAACAGCCGGATAAACGGTCGGATGATTGGACGGATGAATGAACGGACAAACGGATGATGAACTAACCGGATGAACAAATGGCTGGCTGTACGGCTGACCGATTGAATGATTGGCTGAATGAATAATTGAATGAATGAACAGATAACCGATTGCTTAGGCAACCGAATGAATAACTAATTGATTGACGATATGGATAAACAGACTTTGAACGTGGCTTTCGCCACACAAAAGGGCGGTAGCGGTAAAACGGCTATCACGGTGCTGGTGGCGAGTTACCTGCACTACAACTGCGGGTGTCCGCTGGCGGTGATCGACTGTGACTTTCCGCAACACAGCCTTTACGAAATGCGGGAACGGGACAGCCGGGCGGTACTGGAAAACGAGTACCTGAAACGGATGGCATACGAGCAGATGCGTGAACCGGGACGTGCCGCCTATCCGGTACAGAAGTGCCGGGTGGAACGTGCGCCGGACATGGCGGCGGAACTGGCGGGCAATGGAAACTATGACCTGCTGTTCTTCGACCTGCCCGGTACGGTGAACTCGTCGGGCATATTGCGCACCATTGCGCAAATGGATTACATCTTCGCTCCGGTGAGTGCCGACCAAACGGTACTGGAAAGCACGCTCGCCTTTCTGGACGTGTTGCAGCGGATGATGTTAGGAAAGGAAACAAGCCGACTGAAAGGGCTTTACCTCTTCTGGAATCTGGTGGATAAACGGGAAAAAAGCGAACTGTACGGACGGTATGAAAAAGTAATCACCGGAATGGGACTGCCGATGCTTACCACACAGATACCGGACACGAAACGCTTCCGCAAGGAACTGGATGCGGAAAACCGGACGGTGTTCCGCTCCACGCTGTTCGCTCCCGACAAGCGGATGGTTGCGGGCAGCGGAATCCCCGAACTGGCACATGAAATAATATCCATCCTCAAACTATCAGGCTATGAAGAAACAGCAAGCAGATAAGCCCATCGACGAAGAACTGCTTATGCGGATGATGGCGGGCGAAACGGAAAAGCCGCAAGGTAACGGTGATGCACCGGAAACAGAAGAAACAGGACAAGAGGCGGAAGAACCGGAACAGGAAACAGAGAAAGGGGAAACTGCCGTGCCAATGGAAAACAGGGTTGCCCCAAAGGTGGCTGACGGGAAAGTGCCGGACGGGAAGCGGCGCAAGGCAAAGCAGGCGGCGGACTACGACACGACCTTCCTCAAAGGGATGGATATACCCGCCCGTTACGGGAAGCCCGTGTATGTGCGGCGTGAATACCACGAGCGGATCGCCAAAATCTCCATGATGCTGACGGGCGGCAAGGTGTCGCTATCCGCCTACATAGACAATGTGCTGGCACAACACTTCGAGCAGTACCGGGAAGAAATCGAAGCGGCATACGCCGGAAAGATGGAAAAACTCTTCTAAAGCGGAAAGGAGAAAGGAACATGATACTGAAACTGATATTCTCCGTCCTGCTGCTGTACTACCTCTACGTGCTGTGGAAATATTACCGCACCGACATAGCCGAACTGCTGGGAAAAACCGATGCCGGAGAAAGGACGGACGAACCGGACGAAGAAGCGGAAAAGCCGGGCGAACCGTACACGGTTATCGGGAAAAGTACCTACCGGGAAAGACAAACCTACGAGCCGGAAGACAAGCGGGGACACACTGAAAATCAAGCGGATAAAACGGATAATTTCGCACCCGGAACGCCGGAGAGTACCCCGGAAACGGCTGCGGGTAACGGCACGGAACAGGCGGAAGAAACCGTTGCGGACGAGGATGCGGACTACTCGGACATCGAGGTAGAACCGGAAGAGGACGAGCCGGAAGAAGAGGGATATGTACCCACGCCGGAAGAGTTGGAAGAAGAAGAGGAACTGGGGGCGTACTATCCCGACAACAACCCCGACTTTGCCACCGGGTACACCTTCGAGGACTTGAAGATGGTACACAAAGTTATCACTACGGACGAAGCGGACGAGGAAGAGAAAAGGCAAGCCCGTGAGGTGCTGCCCGCCGTGATGGGATCGGACGTGTGGGACGAGATGCTGGATGAATTTGAAGGGGCACGGCAGCGTGTCGCCCGACTGATGAATAATAGTAATGTTTAATTTAATCTTAAAAGACAATGACAAAAAAGAGATTCTTTTTGATGGTAGCCTGCGTAATGGCTGCCGCTGGTGCGATGGCACAAGGTAACGGACAAGCGGGTATCACGGAAGCCACGCAAATGGTGACTTCGTATTTTGATCCGGGAACGAAATTGATTTACGCCATCGGTGCGGTGGTGGGGTTGATTGGTGGGGTAAAGGTGTACGGGAAGTTCAGCAGCGGTGATCCCGACACGTCAAAGACAGCGGCAAGCTGGTTCGGAGCCTGTATTTTCCTGATTGTCGCCGCTACTATCCTGCGCTCTTTCTTCCTGTAAAAGAAGCGGGTTATGAACTTTGAAATTAACAAGGGGATTGGCAGGAATGTAGAGTTCAAGGGCTTAGAAAGCCAATACCTTTTTGTGTTCGCCGCCGGGTTGCTTGCCGTGTTCGTGGTGTTCGTTATCCTGTACATGGCGGGCGTGAACCAGTGGGTGTGCATCGGCTTCGGCGTGACTGCGGCTACGCTGCTGGTATGGCTGACGTTCCGGCTCAATGCCAAGTACGGCACGCACGGGCTGATGAAAGCCGCCGCCCGCAAACGGCATCCGAGGTATGTATTGAACCGACTGAAAATTCCCCGATTATTTACCAAAAACAAGAAAGAATGAGAAATGTAATGAAAGCGGCAACGCTGGAAAGCAAGTTTCCGCTATTGGCAGTAGAGAACGGTTGCATCGTGTCAAAAGATGCGGACGTGACGGTAGCCTTCAAGGTGGAGTTGCCGGAACTGTTCACCGTTACCAGTAACGAGTACGAGGCGATACATTCGGCATGGCACAAGGCGGTGAAGGTATTGCCGGACTTCTCCATCGTGCATAAACAGGACTTCTTCATCGAAGAGAAGTACCAGCCGGAGATAGACAAGGACGAACTTAGTTTTCTAAGCCGGAGCTTTGAACGGCACTTTAATGAACGCCCGTTCCTGAACCACTTCTGTTACCTGTTCCTCACCAAGACCACTAAGATGCGCAGCCGTCAGGAGAGCACGTTCAGCACGCTGTGCAAAGGCAAGATTATCCCGAAGGAGATTGAGGACAAGGAAGCGGTAACGAAGTTCCTCGAAGCGGTCGGGCAGTTCGAGCGGATCATGAATGACAGCGGGTTTATCACGCTCCGCCGCCTGACATCGGACGAGATTGTCGGGACGGAAACGACGGCGGGCATCGTGGAGAAATATTTCTCCCTTTCGCAAAACGATACCACTGTTCTAAAGGATATTTCGCTGAACCCCGAAGAGATGCGGATAGGTGACGACTTCCTTTGCCTGCACACCCTTTCGGACGTAGAGGATCTGCCGGGAAACGTGGGAACGGACAGCCGCTATGAACGGTTATCGACTGACCGTTCGGATTGCAGGCTTTCGTTCGCCGCCCCAGTGGGCGTGCTGCTGACGTGTAACCACGTGTATAACCAGTACATCTTTATCGACGACCATGCGGAGAACCTGAAACGGTTCGAGCAGACGGCAAGGAATATGCAGTCGCTATCCCGTTACTCCCGCTCGAACCAGATCAATCGGGAATGGATAGAGGAATACCTGAATGAAGCGCACAGCAAGGGGCTGGTTTCGGTACGCTGCCACTGTAACGTGATGGCATGGTCGGACGACCGGGAAGAACTGAAACACATCAAGAATGACGTGGGTAGCCAGCTTGCCCTTATGGAGTGCAAGCCACGGCATAACACAACGGACGTGCCTACGCTTTTCTGGGCGGGCATACCGGGGAACGAGGGGGATTTTCCTTTCGAGGAAAGTTTCTACACGTTCATCCCGCAAGCCCTGTGCTTCTTCACCGGGGAAACGAATTACAAGAGTTCGCTCTCGCCCTTCGGTATCAAGATGGTGGATCGGGTGACGGGCAGACCGCTGCATCTGGACATATCGGATTTGCCGATGAAAAAGGGAGTGATTACCAATCGCAACAAGTTCGTACTTGGGCCGAGTGGTAGCGGGAAATCGTTCTTTATGAACCACTTAGTCAGGCAGTATTACGAACAGAACAGCCATATCGTACTGGTCGATACGGGTAACTCGTATCAAGGTCTGTGTGAAATGATACACCGGAAAACAAAGGGGGCGGACGGGATTTATTACACGTATTCGGAAGAGAAGCCGATCAGTTTCAATCCTTTTTATACAGAAGATTACAAGTTCAACGTGGAGAAAAAGGACAGCATAAAAACGCTGTTGCTCACCCTCTGGAAGAGTGAGGACGACAAGATCACGAAAACGGAAAGCGGCGAGTTGGGAAGTGCGGTATCGGCGTATATCAAGAAGATACAGCAAGACCGCAGCATCGTGCCGTGCTTCGATACCTTCTACGAGTATATGCTGAATGATTACCGTGCGGAACTGGAGAAAAGGGACATCAAGGTAAGCCGGGAAGATTTCAATATCGACAACTTCCTGACTACGCTACGGCAGTATTACAAGGGCGGACGGTTCGACTTCTTGCTGAACTCCCGTGAGAATATCGACCTGCTGCACAAACGGTTCATAGTATTTGAAATTGACAGTATAAAGGATAATGCCGAACTTTTCCCGGTGGTGGTAATCATCATCATGGAAGCGTTCATCAACAAGATGCGGCGGTTGAAAGGGATTCGCAAGCTCCTGATTGTGGAAGAAGCGTGGAAGGCTCTTACCACGGAGAATATGGCTAACTATTTAAAATACATGTACAAAACGGTCAGGAAGTATTTCGGCGAGGCGATAGTCGTCACGCAGGAAGTGGACGATATAATCTCGTCCCCTGTGGTGAAGGAAAGTATCATCAATAACTCGGACTGCAAAATCCTTTTAGACCAGAAAAAGTACATGAACAAGTTTGACGGCATACAGTCGATGCTCGGATTGACGGAGAAGGAGAAAGCGCAGATACTATCCATCAACCTTGCCAACCATCCCGGACGAAAATACAAAGAGGTCTGGATTGGACTGAACGGGGTGCAGTCGGCGGTATATGCAACGGAAGTTTCGCCCGCCGAATACCTGACGTACACCACCGAAGAGAGCGAGAAAACGGAAGTGTTCAACCTTGCGGAAGAGCTGGGCGGCGACTTGGAGCTTGCCATCAGGCGGCTGGCTAATCGGCTGAACGGCTGAACAGCCGGACGGTTGGCTAAACGATTAAACGTTTGGCTGGCTGAATGACTAAACGGCTAAACGTACAAACGGCTGTATGATTGGCTGTATGAATGAATAATCAATTAAAAAAAACGAAATCAGTATGAAACGATTGAATTTAATCCTGCTGCTGTCGGCAGTGACGGTGGCATTGGCGTTCGTCATTTCCTGCAAGGAGACGAACACCGGACGGTTGGAAAAGATGCGGGGCGACTGGGTAAGCACAGGCAATAAGCCGCCCTTTACCCTTTCGGAAGAGAACGGGCAATACCGGGTAACGGTGATAAAGAAAAGCCATGCGGGAAGTACCCGGACGGAAACGTATCTGATACGGGAAACGGACGGCTACCTCTTTATCGAAACGGGACTGGCGGTAATGCTGACCTACGACAAGGAGAAAGACCGCATACACCTGTCGCCCGGCGGGGAATATAAACGGAGTAACCATCAATTAAACAAGTAAGAACATGAAACAGATAAAAGCAATGGTCATGGGGTTGGCGTGCCTGCTGGCAGCGGGTACGGCTAACGCACAATGGGTTGTGAGCGATCCGGGGAACTTGGCGCAAGGGATTATCAATACCGTCAAACAGATTGCGCAGACCTCTACAACGGCGAAGAATACACTGGACGGTTTTAAAGAAACCGCCAAAGTTTTTGAACAGGGAAAGCGGTACTATGATGCGCTAAAGGACGTACACGATGTGATAAAGGGCGGCGTGAAGGTAAAGAAGAGCATCGAGATGGTGGCGGATATTTCGGAAATCTATGTGCGGAACTACCAGAAGATGTTAGGCGATCCGAACTATACGCCGGATGAATTGAGTACTATCTCCTTCGGGTACGCAAAGTTGCTAAGCGAGAGTGCGGACGTATTGCAGGACTTGAAAAACGTGGTGAATATCACCGGAATGTCGCTATCGGATGCGGAGCGGCTGGCAATCATCGACCAGAGCTATAAACGGTTGCTGGAATACCGTAATCTGGTGCAGTACTACACGAACAAGAATATCTCGGTGAGTTACCTGCGGGCGAAAAAGAAGAACGATACCGACCGGGTGATGGCGTTGTACGGCTCGGTGGACGAACGCTATTGGTGAGAACAGATTCCTATACATATATATAATAAGGTAAGACGATGTTATTATCAATAGACTTTGAAAACCTGCATCAGATATTGCACACGCTATATCAGGAAATGATGCCGCTATGCTCGAACCTGACGGGCGTAGCCAAAGGGATAGCCGGGTTGGGTGCGCTGTTCTATGTTGCCGCCAAAGTGTGGCAAGCCCTTGCCCGTGCCGAACCTATCGACGTGTACCCGCTGCTCCGCCCGTTCGCCATCGGGCTGTGCATCATGTTCTTCCCGACCTTCGTACTGGGCACGATCAACACGGTGCTTTCTCCCGTGGTGAAAGGCTGCCACGGGATGCTGGAAGCGCAGACCTTCGACATGAACAAGTACCGGGAACAGAAGGACAGGCTGGAATATGAGGCGAACAAGCGGAATCCGGAAACGGCGTACCTCGTGGATAAGGAAGAGTTCGACAAGAAACTGGATGAACTCGGATGGTCGGCGGGCGACCTGATTACAATGGGCGGGATGTACATAGACCGGGCGGAGTACCGGATGAAACAGAACATACGCAGGTGGTTTCAGGAACTCTTGGAACTGCTGTTCCAGTCCGCCGGGCTGGTGATAGACACGATACGGACGTTCTTTCTGATCGTCCTCTCCATCTTAGGGCCTATCGCCTTTGCGATAAGCGTCTATGATGGATTCCAAAGTACCCTGACGCAGTGGATCACCCGGTATATCTCCGTCTATATGTGGCTGCCCGTGAGCGACCTGTTCAGTTCGGTACTGGCAAGGATTCAGGTGTTGATGCTCACCAAGGACATAGAGGCAATGAGTGATCCCACCTTTATACCGGATAGCAGCAATACGGTGTATATGGTATTCCTTATCATCGGGATATTCGGGTACTTCACGATACCGACCGTTGCGAACTGGATCATCATGGCGGGCGGCGTAAGCGGTGCGAACCGTGCGATGAACACGACTGCCGCCAAAGCGGGGAATGTAGCCGCTGCCGGGGCGGGTGCTGCCGTGGGTAATGTTGCCGGAAAACTTATCAAGTAACTAAAAAATCAAGAAAGGAAATGGAATTTAAAAGTTTGAAGAATATCGAAACGAGTTTCAGGCAGATACGTTTGTTTGCGCTGGTGTTCATCTGCCTGTGTGCGGTGGTGACGGGCTTTGCGCTCTGGAAGTCGTACAGCTTTGCCGAAGCGCAACGGCAGAAGATTTATGTACTGGATAACGGGAAATCGCTGATGCTGGCACTCTCGCAGGACGTGCAGCAGAACCGCCCGGTGGAAGCACGGGAACACGTGCGCAGGTTTCACGAGCTGTTTTTCACGCTCTCGCCGGACAAGTCGGCTATCGAGGGCAATATCAAACGCTCGCTGATGCTGGCGGACAAGAGCGCATTTAACTACTACAAAGACCTCTCGGAAAAGGGGTATTATAACCGGGTGATTTCGGGGAACATCAACCAGATGGTACAGATTGACAGCGTGCGGTGCGACTTTGACAAGTACCCGTACAATGTGCGGACGTTCGCCCGCCAGATTATCCTCCGGGAAAGCTCGGTGACGGAAAGAAGCCTTGTCACCCGCTGCCGGTTGTTGGATGCCGTAAGGAGTGACAACAACCCGCAGGGGTTCATCATCGAAGGCTTCGAGATTACCGAGAACAAGGACTTGCAAACCATCAAACGCTAACGGCATGGTCGGAAAATTTATGGCGAAGGTCATTGCTGAAATACAGGACTGGGCGGACGTAAAGCTCCGCCGCCTGTGCGGGCGTATCACGCCGGATCAGCGGGTGGTGGTTATCCTTGTGATGTTCGTGGTGTTCGGCGGGTTGTCGGTGTACATGACAGTGGCAGCCATCTACAACATCGGCAAAAGTGACGGTCGGGAACTGGGGATAGAGCATATCGACCCCATCCGGCTAAAGAATGACAGCATAATCAATCCTTTTAACAACCAGTAAATCATGGAAGAACAGAATCAGGAAAAAGAAACGGTAACGCAGCACGTAACGATGACGGATGCCGCAGCCCCGGACACGGGGAAAGAGGACAAAGAAAGGAAAGGTGGCGGAAAGGACAAGAAAGCCGCCAGAGAACTGACACCGAAACAGATGCAGCAGCGGAAAAAGTTGTTGGTGTACCCGTTGATGGGGTTGCTGTTTTTGGGTAGTATGTGGCTGATCTTCGCACCTTCGGACAAGAAGGACGAAGGCGGGGAAACGGTCGGGGCGTTCAACGCCGATATTCCACTGCCGGAGAATGACGGGATTATCGGTGACAAGCGGAAAGCCTACGAGCAGGCGCAGGTAGAAAAGAAACAGGCGGACAAGGTGCGCTCGTTGCAGGACTTCGCTTTTGCGGCTGGTAACGGGACGGACGAGGTGGAAATGGAACTGCCGGACAGCGAGCCGGAACGGGAGCCGTTCAGGGACTATTCGGGTTCTACACGGGGAAAGGGTGTGAACTCTTCGGCGGTTGCCTACCGGGACATCAACCGACAACTCGGCACGTTCTATGAAACGCCGAAGGTGGACGAGGAAAAGGAAGAACTGAAAAAGCAGGTGGAAGAACTGACCGCCCGGCTGGATGCGCAGCAGGGACAGGCGGGCGGCATAGACGAGCAAGTCGCCCTGATGGAAAAGAGCTACGAACTTGCCGCCAAGTACATGGGACAGAACGGGCAGGCAGGACAAAGCGGCGCAATCGTGCAAGTACCCGTTACCGGACAGAATACCGGACAAGGGACGGGAAAGCCCGCCGTTGCGGTACAGGCGGCACGGCAGCAAACGGTGTCGGGGCTGCAACAGCCGATGAGCGATGCGGAGTTCATGCGGGCGTACAGCCAGCCGAGAAACTACGGGTTCAATACGGCGGTCGGCAGCGGGTACGCTATGGGGAAGAATACCATACGGGCGTGCATCCACCAAGACCAGACCATTATGGACGGGCAGACGGTGAAGCTCCGGCTGCTTGAACCGCTGCAAGCGGGAAACCTTGTGATTCCGCAGAATACCCTTGTTTCGGGTACGGGAAAGGTACAGGGGGAACGGCTGGATATTGTGGTGTCGTCCATCGAATACCGGGGGAACTTGTTGCCCGTGGAACTGGCGGTGTATGACAGTGACGGGCAGAAAGGCTTGTCCGTTCCTTCGTCACTGGAACAGGAAGCGGCAAAGGAAGCCCTTGCGAATATCGGCGGCGGACTGGGGACAAGCATTTCGTTCGCGCAGAGTGCCGGACAGCAGATCGCTATGGATTTGACAAGGGGGGTAATGCAGGGCGGCAGCCAGTATCTTGCCAAGAAGTTCCGGACGGTGAAGGTGCATCTGAAAGCGGGGTATGAATTGATGCTTTACGCCAAAGAGTAGTACTTTTTCTTTTGTCTTGATACAAAAGAAAAAGATACCAAAAAGAAAAAATCAAGACTGCATTTTCTACGCTACTCTCTTCCTGCGTTTCGCTAAAGAAAAAGAACTCGCTACGCTCAAACAGCTTTTTCTTTTTGACGCTACACTACGGTCGTTCGCTTCACGCTGCGAAAATGAGGTCGGGATGCCATGCGGATTGGATGCTATGCAGGCTTGGTATGTGAAAATAACAATGATTAAAAAGAAAAGACAATGAAAAAGATTTTGGGATTGGTTGCCCTCGTTATGGGCGCAGTAATGTGCGTGAACGCACAAGTGAATGACACGGTACGGACGGTTGCCGGAAACGACCTGTATCAAGGGATTACGCAAAAGTTACCCTATCGGCAGATGGTTACGCCGTTCGGGGTACAGGTGACTTTTGCGAAAACGGTGCATATTATTTTCCCGTCGGCGGTGAAGTACGTGGACTTGGGTAGCAACTGGATTATTGCCGGAAAAGCGGATGGGGCGGAGAACGTGATCCGGGTGAAGGCTACAACCGAAGGGTTTCCGGGGGAAACGAATTTTTCCGTTATCTGTGAGGACGGAAGTTTCTATTCATTTAATGCGAAGTATGCGCATGAGCCGGAAATGCTGAACATCGAAATGAAAGACTTTTTAGAGAATGAGGACACAACGGACTTTTCGCATACCCGCATGAATATCTATTTCCGTGAACTGGGCAGCGAAAGCCCGCTGCTGGTGAAGCTGATTATGCAGAGCATCTATAAGGCGGACAAGCGGGAAATCAAGCATCTGGGTTGCAAACGCTTCGGGGTGCAGTTCCTTTTGAAATCCATCCACTCGCACAACGGGCTGTTCTATTTCCATACGGAAACGAGGAACAGGTCGAACGTGGCTTTCAACACGGACTTTATCAAGTTCAAGATTGTGGATAAGAAAGTGCCGAAGCGCACCGCCATTCAGGAACGGGTAATAGATCCGGTACGCAGCTATAACGAGGTGCTGGTAACGAACGGGAAAAGCAATGTGCGCACGGTGTACGTCGTTCCGCAGTTCACTATACCGGACGACAAGATTCTGGTTATCGAACTGTTCGAGAAGAACGGCGGCAGGCATCAGACGATACGGGTGGAGAACGCCGACCTTGTGGCGGCGAAAGTGATTAACGAACTGAAAATCAAATAAAGGGTATGAAAAGGGTATTGTTGATTATCATGCTCTTCGGGGTGTGCCTGCATTTTAACCAGGCACACGCCCAGAGATGCCTGCCCGGAATGAGGGGAATACAGTTCACGGGCGGACTTTCGGACGATCTGCGCTGGAAAAACGGTAACGGTTTCGGCTATCATGCCGGGATAGCGGTAAGCACTTACACGAAGAACGCCCATCATTGGGTGGTCGGTGCGGAGTATCTGGAAAAGCGGTATGACTACCGGGGTAGCCTTTATCCGGTCAGTCAGTTCACGGGGGAAGGCGGGTATTACCTGAACTTCCTTTCGGACAGGAAGAAGACATTTTTTGCGGCACTGGGGTTGTCCGCCCTTGCCGGGTATGAAACGGTGAACTGGGGCGAACAGATGATGCCGGACGGTTCACGGCTGACGGACGGGGATAATTTTATTTACGGGGGTGCGCTGACGCTGGAATTGTCCGCATACCTGACGGACAGGATTGTCTTGCTGGTAAACGGACGGCAAAGGATGCTGTTCGGGGGTGATTGCGGAAAATTCCACTCGCAGGTCGGAGTGGGCGTCAAATGTTATATATAACATTTAATTCCAAATGTTGTATAGTCACTTATGTGTTATACTATTGTTATATCGCTATAATTCAGATTATTTCCAAGATTTAGTAC
>NZ_RAYG01000036.1:0-53851 GCF_003670185.1 Parabacteroides sp. CH2-D42-20
AAACACAACTGGTCATGAAGCCTTTTTAATTAGCTTTTTCAACTGATTTTATTTAGCTTTTTCATTTGGCGTCGACATATTCGTAATAATCGTCTCACAAAGATGAAACGATCTTTTCATATACGTGATACGATCTTTTCACCCTTGTGATACGATCTTTTCACATAGGTGAAAAGATCAAGACCTAAAGAAGCTTACACTTAAAGTAGCACAAAAAAAAAGTCACATCCATTGTTAGTGGACATGACTTCTATATTGTTTTCAAATAAGATTCTTATCTGTTGCTTTCCTCCGCAGGTGTAGTAGTAGCGGGAGTTTCCTCTGCCGGAACTGCCGGTTGTTGAGCCGTACCAAAGTCCGGAGCGATCGTATTCGGATCGATAGAGATAGCGTCGTTTACTTGTTGCTTGATCTCAGATTGAGCGGCATGCTCCGCTCTGGGGATAAATGCGGTAATCAAGATACTCAATACGATTACGGTACCCGCCAAACTCCAAGTAGCTTTCTCCAAAAAGTCCGTGGTCTTACGTACACCCATGATTTGGTTAGAAGAAGAGAACCCTGAAGCCAAACCTCCACCTTTCGAGTTCTGGATCAACACGATCAAGATTAATAGTATAGAGGCGATCAGGATTAAGATAGAAATAAATACGTACATCTTAGTTTTATTTTTTAGTGTTAATAATCAACTTTTCCAAAAATCTGATTTGGTCTGCAAAGTAAACATTTTTTTCTGGATATTTCAAGCTTAAGTTTTTAATAATTTGCAAAGCCTTATCATATCGCTTCTGTTTTATATAAATCCGAGCTAAAGTTTCCGTAAGGCACGAGTCTTCCAGCGATTTGGACTGCTCATCATCCAAATCTTTCACCGACTCTGGAGTCTCCGCACGGCTGTTTTCCTCTCGGATTTCCAGCCCGCTACCCGGCATACGCTGTTGGTCATTTTTAATGAACGAATCGATCAAGTCGTGATGTCGAAGCCTATTCTCCGCATCCTCTCCAGATGGCTTCTCTTCTTCCTCTTTCGATAATGACCAAAACATATAATCTGACGATACCGATGGATGGAACAGGAACGGGGCTTCTTTCTTAGGCTCCGGTTCCTCGTTACGGTTAGAGAGGAATGCGTCTATCAAGGAGAAAGTATCCTCTTTTCGCATATCCGGCTCATGCTCCACACGGGAGTTCAAGCCATATTTATCTCCCTCTATCAGTTGGAACAGCTTTTTCCGGTCCGGCAAGAATATCGCCATCCTCTCCAGCTCCGAGGTAAAACTCATATCATTTAATACGGCCAGATTCTTTAGATACAACATCCGTGCCACTTGAAAATACGGGTAATCCTCCACGATTCGTCGCAACTCAAAAAGAGTCCCCTCGGTCAATTCCGAAGGCTCCTCCATCAAACGATATAAATCCTCCGCCCTCATTCTACCAATTGGCAACCGTAGCGTTATAGATTTGGTCTACTATTTCCTCTATGATCTCCTCGCATAATGTTCCCTCTACCTGCTGCGGCATCAAGTTACTGTCGAACTCGCGGTAAGCGGAGAACGACTGCTCGAAATCCTCATCCGGGTTAACCCGGTTGGAGTAACGAACCCGCACCGTGATCGTCAACCTCGTCTGCGAGGCGATAGCATCCTCCTTCACGGCCATTGGAGCGAAATCGTAACCAGTGATCTCACCCTCCAACTCAAGGTCGCCATTGCTCGGAACCAGTTGCAGACGAGTCTGACGGATGTAAATATCCTTCAAATCCTCCGTAAACTGCGGCGCAAGGGTCGGATTCACGTAGGGAGCTTGGTTCGTGAAGTCACGAATCGTAATGGTCTTCACCTTCGTATAATCGATAGAGGCTCCATTAAACTTATAGGAAATAGAGCAAGCCGTAGCCAATACCGTCAAAAATGAGAGTATAAGCCAATTGGCTGCCGACAAACGTATGTTGACAATCTTCTTTAGCATATTTTTATTCCAAATTGTATTCCTTGATTTTTCGATATAACGTACGCTCCGATATCTTCAAGTCGGCCGCCGCGTTCTTCCGTCGCCCGTTATGCTTCTCCAGAGCCTTACGGATCATCTCCTTCTCCACCTCTTCCAAGGATAAAGTCTCCTCTTCCACATCCTCGGCATCTTGGATCGTCGGGTGCATGGCATGAACCGCCGCCGGATGGATCGGATGCGCATAAGGGGTATCGTCCGCCACCGTTGGCATCGGGATATTCCCTCCCATGATATCATGCACTAATTTCTTTAGCTCGTTCACGTCCTTTTTCATATCGAACAAGACTTGATAAAGGATCTCCCGCTCGCTGTTAAATATCTTTTGATCCGGATCTTGCTTCACCAATACCGGATATTTCTCAACGTTCACGTTCGGCAGATAAAGGCGCAGGACATCCGCCGTTATATCCCGTGTCTCCTCGATTACGGAGATACGTTCCGTGATATTTTTCAACTCACGCACGTTACCCGGCCAACGGTAAGAAACCAATAATTGACGGGCCTCATCATCCAAGCGGATCGGCGGCATCCGGTATTTCTCGGCGCAATCACTGGCGAACTTACGAAATAATAAGACGATATCTTCCGGACGCTCCCGCAAGGGAGGCACTTGAATAGGCACCGTATTCAAACGATAGTACAAATCCTCCCGGAATTTACCTTCCGAAACCGCCTGCACTAAATTCACGTTCGTAGCGGCAACGATACGTACATTCGTCTTCTGTACCTTGGAGGAACCGACCTTGATAAACTCACCCGTCTCCAACACACGAAGCAAGCGTGCTTGCGTAGGAGTTGGCAGCTCTCCTACCTCATCCAAGAAGATCGTTCCACCGTCCGCTACCTCGAAATACCCTTTACGGTCGGCCAACGCCCCGGTAAAAGAACCTTTCTCGTGCCCGAAAAGCTCCGAATCTATCGTCCCTTCCGGAATAGCGCCACAGTTTACGGCTATATATTGTCCATGCTTACGCTGACTGTTCTGGTGAATAATTTGCGGGAAAGTCTCCTTCCCGACTCCACTCTCTCCTGTAATAAGAACAGATAAGTCGGTTGGCGCTACTTGAAGCGCAACGTCGATCGCACGATTTAATCCCGGGTTATTACCAATAATCCCAAAACGCTGTTTTATCTGTTGTACATCAACCTTCATCACTCTCTCACTTTTAAAATCTGTAATTATTTCAGTTACTCTGCCAAAATTACAAATCTTAATTCAAACTACCACTATTGATAACAGATTCTATCGGTCGTTTCTTATTTTTTAGCACCATATGTACGTTTATACAAGAACTCGGCAAGATCCTTGTCTTCCGGGATGGCGGCGATCTCTTCCGGCGAGATAGGCTCACCGATATATACATCCGCTTTCTTTCCACGCTTATTGAAAGCCTCTGTAGGAATACGCAAGGTACGTATTTGCCAGCTGATATTCCCTAGCCAATAGAAAAAATGGGTATTTTGGAAATCAAAATAAACAGGGTATACCGGTGCTTTCGCCTTACGAACTAAGCGAATCACGCTATGCGCCCACGATAAATCCCGTACCTGTTTCTCTTTTTTATTATAAAATGAGATCGCTCCAGCAGGGAAGAAACCCATCGGATGACCTTCTTTCAGGCGTTGCAGGGATAGTCGCACGCCATTGACATTCGCCGGATTCGCCCCTCGCTTGTGGGAATCGGGCACCACGGATATGAAATTATCCTCCATCGCCCCGATCTTGGTCAAGATGCCATTCACCATCACCTTAAAGTCCGGACGGCGGGAAGCGAAAATATCAATCAGCATGATTCCATCCAACGACCCGATCGGATGGTTGGAAACGGTAACAAAAGCCCCTTCCGGCAGATGATCTAAAATCTCCTTATTATGAACCTCATAGCTGAGATCGATAATGGGGTCATGCAATAAAGCGGAAGTAAACTCAGCGCCCCGTAAATGACAATTCCGGGCATGTACCTTATTAACCAGATCCACACGTAAGCACTTTATCAGCAACTTACCTAACCATGTCCCCACTCGCCCCTTGAAGAACGGGGCCATCTCTTGCAAATCGTAAATGTCAACAACACTCTTCTTCATACTTTATCCTAAAAACGAGGCACACATCTTCTCGTGTTTCCTCATCACTATCGCTAGTACGATGTTCAACACGATGATCTCGTATAGGTAATAAGCCCAGACCTGTCCCGTTAGTACGATCACAAACATAACCATCGTCCGGCCATTAAAGGTCAACAAGTCTATGTAACGCATTAAATGACGACTCTGTTTACGAAAGTCCACACGGATATTCTCCGGAATATTATCCCCATACTTCGCGTGCAAATTTTGTAACATACTCTGTAAGGTAGGCGTAGCCTTCACTTGCAACATCGTATACCAACGATATAAGAAGTAGAAAAACTTGTTAATGCCATACTTCATCTCCTTATGTTTCGCCTCCACCTGCTCCAAAGACTGAAACTCCGAGCCTTTATCCTTACTGATAAAATAAAGGTGAAGCGTCTTATAATAATCCGTGATATTCGCTTGGACTAAATGAGACAGACCAGATAAGACCGCCAAGGCAAAGAACCAATCCGTACCGTAATCATGAGACAAACGAAGAGCGAATCCGATATAGATCGAAGCGAACCAGATATCCCCGGCGAATCCGTCCAAGATACGCCCGATAGCGGACTTGATCCCTGTAAGACGTGCCAGCTGCCCATCCACGCAGTCGAGGATATTGGCAAATACCAACAATAATATACCGCAGATATTATATGTCAAATTATCGTGATAAAACATAAATCCAACCGCCGCACCCACGAAGATCGAGATAACCGTAATCATATTCGGGGTAATCCCCGTGCCTCGCAACATACGAGCAATACGAAATCCTATCGGACGATAAAAAATTCGGTCTATCTTATTTTCTGTTTCTATCGACTTTAACGATGCTTCGTATTCCTTATCCAACTCGCTCATTTGTTTCTTATTTATACGAGTAACCGCCATCCACAACGACTACCTCGCCATTAAAATAACTATTCTCTATCAACATTTTATAAACTTCCGCCAATTCATCCGGGTCGCAGAACCGTCCCAAAGAGACCTTGTTCTCTATATTCCGACGGATCTCGGCAGGCTTTGTTTTCTGCCATTCCGTATCGACAAAACCGGGAGCCACGGCATTCACACGCAGTTCATAGGGAACTAAGAACTTCACCATGTTTTTGACCAGCGCATGAACAGCACTTTTCGTCACTCCATATGCCAAAGATACCGAATGAGGCTGTATTCCCATCAAGGAACCCGTAAACACGATACTTCCCCCCTTATTAACCCGTCCAACAATCTTCTGTAAAAGAAAAACCGGGAAATGGATATTAGCAAAGAAAACCCGGTCCCAATCCTCGAATGAAAGTTCCTCAAAAGGATCCCGACAGGTCATTCCCGCATTGAACACAAGGCCGTCCAAAC
Organism: Parabacteroides sp. CH2-D42-20; assembly: GCF_003670185.1. NCBI lineage: Bacteria > Pseudomonadati > Bacteroidota > Bacteroidia > Bacteroidales > Tannerellaceae > Parabacteroides > Parabacteroides sp. CH2-D42-20. Next base: position 5,485 of record NZ_RAYG01000036.1, read on the forward strand.
GTAGCCTATTCTCCTCCAAGAAAGAATCGATAACCCCGATCGTATTCCGATCCGAGATATCGGCCCGCAGAATAGAAACCTGTATATCGAAACGCCCCACCAACTCGCTACGTACCTCCTCGGCGGCCGCTTGGTCGGAAGCATAAGTCAGTATAAGGTTATATCCGGCCTTTCCTAAACAGGACGCTACCGCCTTTCCTATCCCTTTTGTCCCACCGGTAATTAAAATAAATTTATCCATGAAACTGATCGTTATTTAGCGGCAGATCCTTTCACTGTTTCCGGCTTCGCCTGACGTTGGGTTGTCAGATTCGCCTCATAAGAATCATGTATCGTTTTTTTCAGATTCGAGGAGGAAACCCCCGTGCCGTAAGGGAAATAAAATACCTGAACGCCTAAATCCTTCAGATAGTCGTACTTCCCGAACCAGTCATCACCTACCACGAAAGCGTCGATATTCAGCTTCTTCACGATTTCCGTATGATCCAAGGAATGTTGTGGAATAACGATATCGGGAGTCTTCAACGCCTCGATGATCTGCAAACGTTCATGGAACGGAATGATCGGCTTCGCTTTATAAGAAGAGACCAACTCATCTGTACTAACCCCGACGATCAATATATCCGCCAAACTACGGGCGTAATTGATCATCCTAAGATGATTATAATGGAACATATCAAACGTCCCGGATGTATATACTATCGTTTTGTCTTTAAACATAATCGTAATTTTCGTTTTAAACCGCAAACTTACGCAAACTTTTCCTATCTTAAAAGTTTAAAACCAAAAAGCGTCCCACGCCCCATACAAAAATGTCATGTCAATAACATCCATTCGTTATTAACATGACATTTTATGTATTTATTGAAACTTGTCAGGAAAGATATACTATAATCCGTCCGTATCGTCCTCTTTTGTCAAGTCCAGTTTCTCATTATCTCCCCCCCTATCGAAATATTGCTTACGCAATGGGTTGGCGGTAGCCTCCTGATAACGCAACCGGTTCCGGAAGATATCCAACGCCGTATATAAGGCTTGGCGGAACGACTCTTCCGAAGCCACGTTCTGCCCGGCTATGTCATAAGCTGTTCCGTGTGCCGGAGAAGTCCGTACGATCGGCAATCCTGCCGTATAGTTCACCCCGTCATCCATCGCCAACGTCTTGAAAGGAGCGAGCCCTTGATCATGATACATCGCTAAGACACCATCAAATTTATCATACATCTGCGAACCAAAGAAACCGTCAGCCGCATAAGGGCCAAATGACATTACGCCTTTTTTCTCCGCCTCTTGCATTGCCGGTATGATAATCGTCTCCTCTTCCGTACCCAGCAATCCGGCATCACCGGCATGAGGGTTTAAGGAAAGAACCGCGATACGTGGCTTCACAATACCGAAGTCTTGCTTTAACGACTGATTGAAAATACGCAGCTTATTCACGATATCGCCCACGTTGATGGAAGACGCAACTTGCGACAATGGAATATGCCCCGTCACCAAAGCGACACGAAGATCATCTTTCATCAAGATCATCAAGGCTTTTTTATCCAAGCCACCGAAGCATTTCTCCAAATACTCAGTATGCCCGGGAAAATGAAAATCCTCGTTCTGGATATTATGTTTATTGATCGGGGCGGTAAGCAGTACATCCACTACTCCCCGCTTCATATCCGTAACAGCCGCTTCCAACGCCTTGAAAGCCGACTCACCGGCAACCGGCGTAGATTTCGACAACTCCACCTTGGTCTCGTCCTCCACGCAGTTAATAATGTTCACCCGGTTTACTCCCGCATCCTCCGCATGTGAAATAATATTCATATTGATAGGAGGAAGCTCCAATGCCTTCCGGTGATAAGCGGCTATCTTGGACGAGCCATAGATAATCGGCGTGCAAAGCTCCGCCATGCGGGTATCGGAAAAGGTCTTTAATATCACCTCATAGCCGATACCATTTATATCTCCGTGGGTGATCCCCACTTTAATCAGTCGTTCTTCCATATATTTTGTTTGTTTATTACTTTTTCTCTTTTGGGATATCTAATGTCTCAGTTACCGGTTCATCAAATTCACCCGGCAAACGTAACGTAAATAAGGCAGCTTCTATTCTACGCATGAAATTACGCTTGTCTGTCTCCGGAGCATACACAAATCCCTCGGCTACAACCACACGATGATTCTTTTCATCCAAGCGGGTGTGGCTTACGAACGGGCCTCCCATCATATCGCCTTGCATTCTCCACAAACCGCGCATCACGCCGCAATATTTACCATTTAAGGTTATTGGCGTATACTCCACTCCCGCACGCGTTTCTGTTTGCATATAGGAACCCGGGAACGAACCCGGCAGATTCGCCTTCAATACAGAATCTCGTTTAGCGACCAGATATTCCTCCGTAAACGTATTCGGATCAGTATAAGGGAAAGTATATACGATTAAGTCCATACGGCCTGTGTTAGCGTTATTGGAAGACCAGAAGAAATCTGTCGTATCCTTATAGTACGTGAAGTTTGCCGGAGCGTTTAACATCACGTTCAGGTCGCTTTTCAGGTTATCCATAACCACCATACTATATTCCTTTTGTAATTGCTCTATCGCACGATTCATCTCCACCTTTACGAAGAAATCGACCAACGCCTTCTCATGGGTCTTTGAATACTCGACGATCGACTCCGTATTAGGAGCTTTCAGCGAAACAACCACCTGCCCTCTAGCCCAGACATTATTCTCGTAGCCTACAGAAACTTTCGTATAAGCGGTGGGGTCTATCGTAACCACTAATATATTCCTTACATACCGTAACAGACCTGTAAAATCCTTTGGTTGTACGTAGGTAATCTTCAAAGAAGGCTCGGCTTGCGGAAGTCCGGGCACCGAAGAGGCCAACTCAGACTTTATGGCTTCTCCCGCAGGGCCTTTCCAATCCTTTTGATCCATAACCACGACAACCTCATATGCGAAGCCCGTAGCTTGAGTCATCACAGAACCTGAATTACATGCTCCCATCAAAACAAGAAGCAGCAACATACCGATGAATAAAGAACGTGTTTTCATACCTGTGTGTTTTATATTATACAAATGTAACATTTTTCGCGGTAGAAAGCATTCCACAAGCGGCGAAAATATCCTCCCCACGTGATGCCCTTATCGTACATACAACTCCTTTGGCGTTTAAGAAATCCCGAAACGCCTCCATTTTAACGATATCGGAAGTCTCTAAAGACACATTCGGTATCGCATGAAAACGGATCAAGTTTACCCGACAAGGAATTCCACCTAATAAACAACTCAAAGCTTCGGCATGTTTCAAGCTATCGTTCAAATTTTTAAAAACAATGTACTCAAAAGAGACACGTCGTTGATGCGAAAAATCATATTGTTTGATTAAATCGATCACCTCCCTCGCTGGGAATGCCTTTTCAACCGGCATCAAGGAAAGACGTTCCATAGGATAAGGCGAGTGCAGACTTACGGCCAGATGACATTCGCTCTCCTCTAAAAAGCGTTTCAAGCCTTTCGTCACACCGATGGTTGAAACCGTGATACGCTTCGGGCTCCACGCATATCCATACGGGGCCGTGAGTATTTCCAAAACCTTGAAAAGCTCGTCTACGTTATCCAGTGGCTCCCCCATTCCCATGAAAACGATATTCGTCAATGAATCGTTTTCCGGCAAGGACTGGATCTGGTTCAATATCTGGTTCGCTGTCAGGTTTGCCGTGAAACCTTGTTTTCCCGTCATACAAAACAAGCAATTCATTTTGCATCCGACTTGAGAAGAGACGCAAAGAGTCGCCCGATCATCCGTAGGAATATAAACAGACTCAACAAAACGCCCCGGTCCGGCAGCATATAGATATTTGATCGTACCGTCTTTCGACTTTTGATACTCAGATGGCGGATAAGCCCCGATCTCGAATGAATCCTCTAATAAAGCACGTTTGGCTACCGCTATATTTGTCATCTCCGAAATCCGGGTTATTTTCTTCTTATAAATCCAATCGGCCATTTGCTTAGCCGCATATGCGGGAAGACCCACCTCAGACGCTACACCTTTCAGTTCCTCCAAGGTCATCCCTAATAATTGTCTTTTGTCAACCATGCTATCGATATTTTCTTATTCGCGAAAGTACGAGAAATATTCCACAAAATAAAGATCCCCTGTTTTGCCGTCAAAATAAATATATCTTGACGACAAAACAGGGGATCTTTTTTATCTTAAGTATAAATACTCTTTATTAATAGAAACGGATACGGTTGTCTTCCACCTTAGCGTTGTTGACCATAGATTGGATAGCTTGGAATCCTACACGATACGCGTTCGAAGCATCCAACGCACGGATTTCCTCAGCCTCGTTGAACTCCTTACCATCTTTATTTCTTGCGTATACCTTGAACACATATACACCGTTGTTACCTTTAACCGGAGCACTTACTTGGTCAACTTGAGCCATAGAAACCATAGCGTTCAAGTTCGGTTCGATACCGATACCAGCGATACGGCGAGTACCAAAGTTCACGAACTTTACAGAGTCTACAGAAGAACCCATCGTTTCAGCATATGCCTCAACTGAAGTTAAATTCTTAGCAGCCAATTCCTGAGCGATCTTATCGCCTTTTTTCTGGGCAGCCAATTCAGCTCTCAAAGCCGGAGCGACCATATCAACCGGACGATACCCCTCGGAAATACTTCCTTCTACAGCAGCCACGACAAATTTATCACTACACTCGAAGATCTCAGAGATAGAACCTTTATCGTTCTGGAACGCCCAACGAATTACCGGACGTGAATTCTTGATAGAACCTAACAACTGATCATCCGTAGTAACCGTTGCACCTGAAATCAAGTTATAACCGGCTTCCTTCGCATTCTCCTCCAATTTAGCCATAGAGTTGTTCTTCGATACGAACTGATTCAACTCATTGTAGATGTTGCTATAGGTCTTAGAGCTAGGAGATACAGTCATGTCGATATCTGCGATCTTATATTTTTCAACATTTCCTGTTTTCTCTGTTACTTTTACAAGGTGAGTACCATATAAAGATTTCACAACCGCTACCTCATTCAATGGAGTTGAGAAGACAGCCTTCTTAAAATCATCATTCACACCTCTCAAAGCGGTAACCTCTGTAAACCAACCTAGTTCACCACCATTCTCGGCGGCTTGGTCTGCTGAGTATTTCTTAGCTAATTCAGCAAAATTAGCGCCACCTTTCAACGCCCCCATCAAGCTATCAGCCAAAGCTGTTGTCTCAGCCTCAGATTTACCGGCCAACATGATGTGGCTAACTTTTACTGAGTCCGGAGCGACCGTCTTATCGACTAACTTAAACATTCTGTATTTGTCATTCTCGAATACAGGACCATAAACAGCGCCAACCTCAGAAGTCGTAGCGAATTGTTTCATCTCCGGATCCAAAGCCTTCTCCGTGAAGAAAGCGTCAACATAAGGAACCTCAGAGTTCTCGTTTACTACATCAGCCACTCTTTCAGACGTAGCCAGCTCCTCTTTCAAGCTCTCGATCTCGGCCTGTGCCTTATCATAATCCTCTTTACTCGGACGGATATCTACGGCGATATATTTAATTACCTTAGATTCTTTTTGTTTATAAAGCTCCTTGCGTTGGTTATACAATTTCTCGATCTCACTCTTGCTTACCTCAATCGTTGAATCCGGAATCGTAGCATATGATTGCATAGCGTAAATGATATCCGAATTCTCGGCATTATCATTATAAGCTTCCTTAGCGTCCAATGAATTTGCGGAAATAGCCTTGCTCAATAATGTCGTATATTTTTGCTCCAAACGTTGACGTTTAATGTTCTTCTCCCAGAACAACCAGAAGTTTTTAGCTTGAATCAGCTGTGCCTGTTGATCTGCCGGATAGCTAGCGATATTATCGGAATCGATTTGTTTCAAGAAATTCAACAAAGCAGCCTTATCAAAAGCACCAGTCTGAGGATTCGTAAACATTTGCATTTGTTGGATCAACGGAGAGATATTCTCACCTTGAACCATATCAAACAATTCTTCCGGACTTACTCCCATACCTAATTTAGCAGTAGCCTCGTCCAACACGACCTCTTGTACCATCGCATCGAATACGGACTGGCGAATCTGTGTCATATATTCCTCGGGCAGGCTGGCTGAACCGGATTGCATCTTATACATCTCGGCCATCTCATCAACGCGACCTTGATAATCTTGAATTTTTACAACCTCTCCATCAATCTCGGCGATCCGTTCCTGTGATTGCCTAAAATAAGTAGAACCAGAGTTTAAAAAGTCTCCAATGATAAAAGCGAACAATGCCAAACCCACCACGAGTACCAGCAGTCCTGCTTTGCTTCTAATTTTTTCCAGCGTAGCCATTTATCTTTATTATTTTTTAAAGTTTATTATTTCACATTTTAAGGGCACAAAGATATGAAAAAAAGGAAATTCCACAGCATATAATCCTTTTTTTTATCAAATCCCTACTTTCATACGTACAAGTTCGATCTTCGTAGCCGTTACTTTGATTATCTTAAACGAATATTTATCGATCTGGACAGTCTCGTTCAATTTCGGGAATTTTTGATAGAAGTGCAAGATAAAACCGGCGATGGTGACATAATCATCCGACTCCGGAAGATCCAACCCGAACATTTCGTTCAAGGTATCAATCTCCATCCTACCCGACAGCAAATACTCATTGTCCGATACTTTTTTAGCCACATGCGACTTCATATCGTGCTCGTCCTCAATCTCTCCGAAAATCTCCTCCACCAAATCCTCAAGTGTCACGATACCCGACGTACCGCCAAACTCATCCACGACAACAGCCAAGCTCTTCTTCTCTTGCATCAGCAGTTTCATCAGTTTATTCGCTGCCATCGTCTCCGGAACGATCGATACGCTACGGATATGCTGGGTCCAATCCTCCGGATTCTTGAAAAGCTCGGAAGAATGGATATACCCGATAATATCGTCAATATTCTCGTTATACACCAATATCTTCGAAAGTCCTGTCTCGATAAACTTAGAACGCAATTCCTCTATCGTAGCCGACGTATCACAGGCTACAATCTCCGTCCGGGGCACGATACAATCCCTCAAACGGACATTCGAGAAGTCTAAGGCGTTTTGGAAAATCTTAACTTCCGTATCCATATCCGAATTTTGCGGAGCATCTTCCAGACTTTGCTGTATAAAATAATCCAAGTCTACCTTGCCTAATGCCTGAGGTGAACTTTTCAAGTTCTTCACGCCCCCTAACTTCAAAATCAAAAAAGATAGCAAGGATGAGAACTTGGAGACCGGATACAGGATGATATATATGATAAATAATGGTATCGCAAATATATTGAGTGATAAATTAGGATTCAACTTAAATATGGTCTTGGGAATAAACTCCCCGGCAAACAAGATCAAGATCGTAGATATCACGGATTGGATAAAAACGATCAATGCCTCATTCGCAACCACCTTGGCTATAAACGGCTCCAATACGATTGCCATCTGAAGACCATAAACGACCAACGCAATATTATTTCCTACCAACATGGTAGAGATAAACAAATTTGGATTACGATAGAAAATACCCAGTATCTTACTGGATAGACTACGTTCCTTCTTATCCAGCTCGAAACGAAGCTTATTGGAGGAGATAAAAGCGATCTCCATCCCGGAAAAGAATGCGGAAAATGCGAGGGAAATTAAAATATAAGTCAGCGTCCCCACCTTAATTACTTTTTATTGAATCTATTTGTGACACATCTACCCGGGCACTATCCCCCTGAGCTGTCCGTGTCGTATCGGCCGGAGCATCGCTCACCGGGAAAATACCTTGTGAGTTAAATATCTTATACTGAGTCATATTTTGGTTCGACTCAAAACCTATGCCTGTTATGATCTTATCTTCTTGCTCGATACGCATAAACTTATCAGAATAAACCTTCTCTTGCTTCTGGTCCCAGAACAATTGGGAAGTCTCAAAATGCTCCCCTTGCAGACTTTCCACCTCTACATTACCGATCAGCTCCCAAAGCCCTTTTTTATCATAATAATAGGCTGTATCCGCCTTAATACTCGCTTCTGTCTGGAATAAGGTATCGAACTTCTCCACGTAGATCCCCTCGGGGAAATACCAATGGGGTTCCGCCGCCTTCCCATAAATCTGCCACTCTTTCGCTTTCAAGCGATATCTCGTGATACCAGAATCGGAGATCAAGGATGACACATCCGTAGCCTTCATCGTATAAGTCTTGTCCGGGTCAAACTCAACATCAACCACCTCCTTATGCTCCTTACTGCAAGAGGCAGAAAACAAAAGAAGCATAACAACCACCACGAAGGTAGTTGTTATGCCCATATTTTCCGTTTTACAATGAAAACGATTTCCTATCATAATTACCGAATCGTTGTACGCTCTCCGATCCAACCACCGACAGTGAAAGGTTTGCCCTTCTCCAAATCCGGGTGCATGAAGATCTCCTCCGTAGAAGGAAGGTGAGCACGATAAGATGATATCAAAGTATTAGCCTCTTCAGCAACACTCGGATCTACCTGTTTCGCTTTCTCAAATTTATCGATAGCGGCATTATAAGCAGCTCTTGCCAGTACTCCGTCGTTCGGGAAAACAGACTTGGAAGTAGCAGCATACATCTTACCGATCAATAAATAGGCATTGCCATAATTAGGATTTGCCTCCAAAGCTTTCTGGCAATATTGTCTAGCCTTCGAATAAGCATTTTGCTCAAACAGCAACAATGCGATCATATAATAATCATCAGCTTTTGAAGTCGCGTCCGTTTCTAAATTCGCGGCCTCATCAAAGTATTTAATAGCCGTATCATAATCCTTTATCTTAACGGCTTTCTTTCCTAGCCCAACAGCTGCCTCGGCACTAGGTTCTTGACGATAAGCATAGTCTGATGCCAAAAAGTAAGCCTCGATTTCTTGGCAACCTGTTCTTCTCAACAAGGATATAGTCTCTTTCAAATAAGGTAAGTTATCCTTATTCTCCTCGATCTTAGCAGCATACAAATTCTGCAAAGTCTCGCAATCGGCAGCACCACTATTTGCAAAGGCATTATCAACACCACTCTTATATGCGGTCAAGGCATTCACTTCTTTTTGATTGTTTGCAGCCTGCGCAGCTTTTAACTGAGCATCCAAGCCAGCAGAAACCTTCAAATAATCTTGAATATACTGCTCTTTGAAGTTCGGATCGTTAAGCATTTTCTTCATAGAAGAGAAACTAAACAAGGAGAGACCTAGAGCCTCCGTATCAGCACCTTTCTCATCAACGATCTCCTTCAACCAAGTATAGGCCTGATTATAGTCGGCATTATCGCCTGTTTGCGCTAAATAATCTTGCACTTTTCGAGCAACGATCCAGTCTTTTCCATACCGGCGATCATTTCCAAAATATTTCACACGCTTGTCGTAAACCCCCATCAAATCATCAATAAGAGCATTCTTCTTAGCGGGATCTTTCTCTTGGGCGATCTTCCAGCCCATAATTTTCACACCGTACAAATAGATATCTTTTGTAGCGGCAGGACACTCATCGTACACGATCTTCCAGAAATCATAGGCATCTTTGAAGTTTCCGGCTTTCGCGTAAGGAACGAACAAGCTGATATTGGTAATACAACGCACGCTATCCTCACCGGAACCGAACTGTGTACCATTATCTACTCCTTTCTGCGCATAAGCACCCAATGTACCCATAGTACATCCAAGCGCTAGTAATAAAACTTTGATCTTCATATCTCTTTCTATTAAAGTTAGCTATAAATTTATATTCCTTCAAAAAAGTATCATACTCATTAGACCCTTTCGGCCATTCCCGGTTTAATCCACTTTTCGTTTAAAAAACCATAATTCGTTAAATGTATAGTTCACCGTAAACCGGAAATACTGCTCATCAATCATTGTACGTAATTCCGGACGGATCTTCACGTATTCAAATGACAGGTTCACTAATGAACGGTTATCGATCAATGGAAGCCCAAAACCGATACTCGCCCCATATTCATTATAACCATGTCCTTTATAACCATTCTCCTCGGAGCGACTGACTCTTAAGTACGAATTGCTATAATGAAAACCGGCACGGTATCTGATACGTCCCAGATAATTACGATTATCATAACGAGGAATAAATTCGGCACCAGCCGCTACACGTGTACGGTTCTTGAATTGGCCTTTCTCGTTATCAAAATAAGCGTTCGCCCAGTCCTCATACAAGAAATCAGCAGCTAACGTCAACCGGTTCTCCTTCACATAAGAGATACCTGCTCCGTAAGAATTCGGCATATCAAACCGATAATCCTTAATCGTATCATTCCTCGTATATCCAGATGTAGAAGACAAAGAGCCAACAGTCTGAATATCATACACAGTCGTATTCAACTTCTTTCCGGGAGAGTAGACGAAACCTACCGTGACATGCTCCGTCTTACTCAAAGGATGCGTATATTGAATACCAAAATCTAACTTTAAATCACGAATCTCATAACGTTGGTTTCTATACACATTGTCCGCCCCTGTCGAGCTGGGAAAAATCAAGTTACGGGAATGTGTAATATTTCCAAATAAAAATCCGGCGTTTACACCAATGGAAAGACGCTTCTTCCAAATATCATAGGAGAGCCCTAAATAGGCATCGCTTAAGCCACCTTCGCCACTAAAGCTTTCTCCCCAACTTAAACCGCCCTCGGTACGGCTCTCGCCGAAATCATATCCTACATATGAATAAGGTAATAAACCAATACTCATCGCTAAACGCCGGGTGATCGGAAATTGCATAGCGATATACTCCACGTTTCCATTCATCTGTCGTTGCTTATTCGTACCGTCATAGAACCAAGACACCTGACCGGACGCACCAAAATCAAAAAGGAATGTCAACGAATCCATACAACTATAAGATGCTGGATTTAATGGATTTATCTGTTTAGAGGACCTTAATCCATAACCGACTCCACCCATCGCCCTTCCGGCACCAAAAGATCGATCCGCCAACTCTCCATATCCAAATCGCGTATAAGGCGAGTTCGTGTTATTTTGAGCCCACAATGGCAATTGTGTAAAGATAAGAAAACTTATTATTACTACCTTATTAATTTTCAACATTATACTCTAAGATTCTGTTTAATCCTGTCAACACTAAATTAATGTCTGCAAAGATGGAGTTTTTTAGCCGTCTTTCAAAATAAAACGAATGACCGCCTGTTAAAAAAACCAAAAGATCCGGATATTTTACTTTCAGCTCGTCAATATATCCGTCCATCTCGTAAACAATCCCATTCACCACACCCGCTTGGATAGCCGTTTCCGTACTTCTCCCGATAAGCGGTATATCATCCTCTTCCGTTACCAAAGGCAGTTTCTTCGTAAAATGGTTCAACGCTCGAAAACGGGTTGTCATCCCCGGAGAGATATTCCCTCCCAGAAAGATACCCGGCGCTTCTATCACCTCATACGTGATAGCGGTACCGGCATCGATAACCAGCAGATTTTTTCCCGGCCGCAAATAATTCGCCCCCACGACAGCGGCCAAACGGTCCTTGCCTAGCGTTTTCGGCGTCCCATATTCCACCTTGATCGGTAAAGCTACATGTTCATCCAGAAAGACAAAACGCTGAAGCTTATTTTTTAGATAAGCGATCAACTCATCGTCCGTATCTATCACCGTCGATAAAATGCCTTGCGTAAAAGCGTACTTCTCAAAAAGAGCAGCGACCACAGATACACCGAATTGCTTGTATACAAAAGAAGCCTCTATATGCCCATTTTTATACACAGCGACCTTTGATGACGTGTTACCTTGTTCTATAATAAGATTCACTTCTCTGATATTTTCCGCAAAGAAAAACAAAAATGATGAAATAACACGCAAAAACATCGTATAACCTCTAAAATTCTTCTTGAACAAAAAGGATCGCATCTCTGTTTGAAGAAAAATCTAAATAAAAAACAAGTTATGAATTACGGGATTAGTGTCTTATTCAGGGCGATTCCATTGCTAATGGCCCTCTTTTGTTTCGGTTATGGATTTTTTGTCTTTAACTATGGAGTGGACTCCAGCAGATTCGTCGCCGGACCTGTCGTATTCTCTCTTGGCTTTATTTGTATAGCCTTGTTCGCTACGGCAGCGACCATTATTCGTCAAATTATCCATACATATAATAATGTAGCCAGATTCGCCTTGCCTATCCTTGGATATCTCTCGGCAACCATCACTTTTCTGGCGGGCTTTATCTTACTCATGTCCTCACCGGCGCCAGCAGACTTTGTCGCGGGCCATGTCATTTGCGGGGTGGGCCTTATAACCGCATGCGTAGCAACAACGGCTACCGCCTCTACCCGATTCACCTTAATACAAATGAACGCCAAAAGCGACGATCCCAGAATACCAGACAAAGCGTTCAACTTTTGGCAGGGGGTATTCTTGATCCTTGTAGCATCATTTATATCCATAGTCGCATGGATTTGGGCTTACCGGTTGCTAGCGCATAGCGACGAGCATTCCCAATACTTTGTCGCCGGGCATGTGATGGCCGGACTAGCATGTATTTGCAGCAGCTTAATCGCTTTAGTCGCCACGATCGCCCGACAAATAAGAAACACATATTCCCGATTGGAAAAAAGGCTATGGCACCGTTTTGTCATCCTGATGGGATCTATCAGTCTGATATGGGGCCTCTTCGTATTAGGAGATAGCGACCCGGCTAATGCCTCAACCGGATATATCATGATCGGCCTTGGATTAGTTTGCTATAGTATCTCCAGCAAGGTGATCTTGCTGTCTAAAATATGGAGGGAAGAATTCAAGCTTGCCAACCGGATTCCATTAATTCCTATATTCACGGCTTTATTCTGCCTTTTCCTCTCCGCTTTCCTTTTCGAGATGGCGGCCGAGCATAGTTATTATGCCATTCCCGCACGGGTATTGGCCGGACTGGGAGCGATCTGCTTTACGTTGTTCTCCATCGTCAGCATATTGGAAAGCGGAACCTCTTCCAAGTAAACTGTTTTTTCATCGTGATGAAAATACTTTTTCTTCACGGTGAAAATACTTTTTCTTCATGATGAAAATGTTTTTTCCTCACAATGAAAAAATCAACATTCTTTGATAAACCACCGGCCACAACACATAAAACATTCTTTAACACTGCCAAAAACATAAGGTTTTCAATTCTTTATAAACAATTATCATCCCAAGAGTAAGAAAACGCTTGCAAAGTAAAAAATAATATCTACTTTTGCACCCGGGTAAGTCCTACACGGCATGCTCCCTCGGAATCCCCCAGGGCTTGACCGCAGCAAGGGTACTTGGTTGTAGCGGCGCGATGTAGTAAGCTTACCCACCTGCCTCTTTAGCTCAGTTGGCCAGAGCACGTGATTTGTAATCTCGGGGTCGTTGGTTCGAATCCGACAAGAGGCTCAGATAAGACACATCTTAAAGAAGGAAGCTTATAAGTAGGCTTCCTTTTTCGCATTTTAGGCATAATATAGTTGCGCATTTGCATTAATATATTAATTTTGCTGATAAGAATTCAAAACTGCAGCATCATGGAAGAGAATAAGAATTTACTTTTAAAAGGCGCTATGACTTATGGTTTGGCCATGGGTATATATTGGGTAGTGAAATACATCTTTTTCATCTTCAGCGTTTCCGTCCCCTCCTTAAGTCTTGTCTATTGGCTATTGACGCTCGCCGTCCCTTTCATCGCCTACTACATGACGAAAAGATATCGGCACGACATCGGTGGAAGGATCAGTTTCTTTCATGCATGGAGATTCGGCACGATGTTGTATTTTTTCGCCGCATTGATCGTCTCGCTTGAATACTTTGTCTTTTATCAGTTCATCGCCCCGCCTGATTTCGTGGCAAATGCGATCGGGCAATTAACGACTGTACTAAAGGATAGCCAAGTCAGCTCGGAGATGATCGACTCGCTCAGCAAGATTCGTATCTCGCCAATCCACATGGCCATACAAGGAATATTTAATAACGTATTTTACGGCATCATACTTTCTATACCGGTAGCGGCTCTCTTGTGCAGGAACAATTCGACAGGTTCCATCACTGAAAACCGCTAAAAAGTTAATTACAGACAAATAATGGACATATCAGTTGTTATCCCGTTGTATAACGAAGCCGAGTCTTTACCCGAGTTATTCTCGTGGATAGAGCGGGTGATGAAAGAACATAATTATACCTATGAAGTCATTTTCGTGAATGACGGCAGTACGGATAATTCTTGGGAAGTGATCGAGGAGTTGAAGCAACGTTCTCCACACGTCCGGGGAATCAAGTTCCGTCGCAACTACGGTAAGTCGCCGGGATTGCATTGCGGATTCCAACGGGCTAAAGGTGACGTGGTCATTACCATGGACGCCGATCTGCAGGACAGCCCGGATGAGATACCTGAACTTTACCGGATGATCACCGAAGACGGGTACGATCTGGTATCCGGCTGGAAAAAGAAAAGATATGACCCGTTGTCTAAGACGATCCCCACGAAATTATTCAACGCGACAGCTCGTAAATTCTCGGGAATAAAGAACTTACACGATTTCAATTGCGGATTGAAAGCGTATAAGAATGTTGTCATTAAAAATATAGAGGTGTATAACGATATGCACCGTTACATACCTTATTTAGCTAAGATTGCCGGATTTCACAAGATTGGCGAGAAAGTAGTGAAACATCAAGCCCGCAAGTACGGAACTACTAAATTCGGGTTGGATCGCTTCGTGAACGGTTATCTTGATTTGATCACGCTTTGGTTTACTTCCAAATTCGGAAAGAAACCGATGCACTTCTTCGGTTTATGGGGAAGCGCTATGTTCTTCATTGGTTTTATCGCTCTAGTAATCGTACTCAGCATGAAATTGATCTCGATGTACTCTGGAGATCTAAGACCTTTGGTTACAAGTTCCCCCTATTTCTATATTTCATTGACAGCGATGATTCTGGGAACCCAGATGTTCCTAGCGGGCTTTATCGGGGAGTTGATTTCCCGCAATTCTCCGAATCGCAATAACTATAAAATAGAGGATGAGATATGAGTTTCCTAGAATTAGCGAGAAAACGTTGTTCTATCCGAAAGTATGCCCCCAAAAACGTAGAGCAAGAAAAGATTGATTATATCCTAGAAGCAGCTCGTTTGGCCCCTTCGGCGATAAATTATCAACCTTGGTATTTTGTATGGGTTCAAAGTGCGGAAGGAAAAGCTAAATTACAAGAATGCTATCCCCGGGAATGGTTCAAGCAAGCGCCTTATTACTTAATCGTTTGCGGAGATCATCAGCAATCTTGGAAACGGGGCGATCATAAGGATCATATGGATATCGATGCGGCTATCGCCACGGAACATATTTGTTTAGCCGCAGCCGAACAAGGATTGGGAACTTGCTGGGTTTGCAATTTCGACACGGAGCTTTGCCGGAAACATTTTAAAATCCCGGAAACGATCGAGCCTGTTGTATTGATACCGTTCGGCTATCCTTCCGACCCGGCATTATTCGATGAGACTCCAAAGAAACGTAAGCCCATAGAAGAAATTATTAAACGGGAATCATTCTAGTATGTTATACATTGAAGTTCTGCTACTAGCGATCGGCTTATCCATGGATAGCCTAGCAGTATCAGTTACCGGCGGCGCAGTTCTTAAGAGTAACTGCACCGCCGGTAATATTATTAAGATAGCGAGTGTGCTCGGTATATTCCAAGCCGGAATGACCGTGATCGGTTATACGATGGGATTAGGATTCGAAAAATACATTTGCGCCTTCGACCATTGGATCGCATTTACCCTCTTGCTTTACTTAGGTGGAAAAATGATATACGATAGCACGAAGGAAGAGGAGGAAGACGGGAAATTCGATCCTCTATGTAACCGGACACTATGCGGATTGGGAATAGCGACAAGTATCGATGCCCTCGCCGTAGGAATCTCTCTGGCGATCTTAAAATCACCACTCTTGCTGCAAGCCTCGACTATCGGTGTTGTCACCTTCGCTATCTCTGCCTTCGGTGTCTATTTCGGTAACCGATTCGGCAAGAGAATCGACTTGAAGCTGGACCTCATCGGAGGTTTAATCTTAATCGGTATCGGTACAAAAATTTTAATAGAGCATTTATTCTTTAGCTAGGGATACCTTATTGAATAAATAACCTTATACATTAATTAATAGACATGAAAAGCCAGCAATTACGAAAACTAGCGCCGGAGCTGGATTCACTCCGGCTAGGCAGCGGTTGGAAAATCGACGAATTGAGTAAACCGCAAATCATTGTAGAAAGCAGTTACGGACATAGCCATCCGGGAAGCGCCCATCTGGATAAATTGGTGGACGAGGCCGGAATCGGTATAAAGGAAAAGGGGGGACGTGCCGCAAACTACTTCGTCACCGATATTTGTGATGGAGAGGCGCAGGGACACGATGGTATGAACTACTCATTAGTCTCCCGTGATATCATGGCCGCCATGATGGAAATTCATGTAAAAGCGACTCCTTTCGACGCTGGTGTCTTTATAGCCAGTTGCGACAAATCCGTCCCTGCGCATTTGATGGCGATAGCCCGGCTAGATATGCCTGCTATATTCATGCCCGGTGGTATAATGAAAGCCGGTCCCAACCTACTCACGTTAGAACAAATCGGTACCTATAGCGCCCAATACGAGCGAAAGGAAATAACGGAAGAACAATTCATGGTTTATAAGCGTGACGCATGTCCGGATTGTGGAGCTTGCTCTTTCATGGGCACTGCCTCTACGATGCAAGTAATGGCAGAAGCGCTAGGCATCGCTTTACCGGGTTCCGCCTTGATCCCCGCCCATTTACCCGAGTTAAAAGAAACCGCCCGAAAAGCCGGAGAACATGCGCTCGGACTGGCGAGAGAAGAGTTAAAACCCTCCGATATCATGACGATAGAAGCATTTGAAAATGCGATCATGGTACATGCCGCCATAGCGGGTTCCAGCAACAGCCTGCTTCATCTTCCAGCTATCGCCCATGAACTGGGAATCCAGTTATCACCGGATTTGTTCGACAAGATACATCGTAACATCCCCTACCTTTTAAATATACGTCCCAGCGGTTTTTGGCCCGGCGAATATTTCTGGTATGCGGGAGGCGTACCGGCGATCATGAAAGAAATCAAGGAATTCCTCCATCTCGATGTCAAGACCGTTACCGGCAGAACATTGGGAGAAAACTTAAAAGATTTACAGCTCAACGGCTTCTATGAGAATTGCCATAAATATCTTCCGGCCCTAGGAGTAAAGGTTGGCGATATTATCAAACCTCTCCATACACCGATCAAGGCACAAGGAGCCATCGCTATACTGAAAGGAAACCTAGCGCCCGAAGGGGCAGTCGTAAAGCATTCGGCGATTTCACCCCGCTTGATGCAAGTAACCTTGAGAGCGAGGGTATTCGATTGTGAGGAGAACGCTATTGAGGCGGTATTACAAAAGAGAATCCACCCGGGAGAAGCGGTATTTATCCGTTATGAAGGACCGAAAGGAAGTGGAATGCCGGAAATGTTTTATACGACAGAAGCCATCGCCTCCGATCCCGAGTTGGTAGAGACCATCGCATTGATCACCGACGGCCGTTTCTCCGGAGCTACCCGAGGCCCAGCGATCGGGCATGTATCCCCGGAAGCCTCCGAGGGGGGACCGATCGCCTTGGTAGAGAACGATGACTTGATCCGTATCGATATTCCTGCGAGAAGATTGGATATAATCGGTACCGGCGGTATCGAGAGAAGCGCGGAAGAAATAGAAAAGATCCTATCCGAAAGGCGTGCACATTGGATAAAACCAGAGTCACAATATAAAAAAGGAATCCTTGATATTTATACACACAATAGCGTCTCCCCCATGAAAGGGGCATATATGGAATTTTTTATGTAAGTTTGCGACATAAAATTTCATAATGATGCGCAAGAATATTTCCATATTAGTCAGCCTGTTGATCTTATCGCTTACGGCTTGCTCGGACAAGGGCCAATATTTCGAAGAGAGAGGTTCTGTTTTTCATACAAGTTACCACATCAAATACAAGGCCAAGCAAATCCTAACCGATAAGATCGACAGCGAGCTGCAACGTTTTAACCTCTCCTTAAATCCTTTCAACCCCAACTCCACGATCGCGAAAGTCAATAATAACGAGGATGTGGAGGTAGACGAATGGTTTACCGAAGTATTCAATAAGGCGGAAGAAATCTCCAAAAAATCAGGAGGAGCTTTTGATATTACTTGCGCTCCATTAATTAATCTATGGGGATTCGGATTCAGTAAGATGGATAGCGTAACCCCGCAGATGATCGATAGCATAAAGGCTTTCGTCGGTTATCAAAAAGTGAGATTGGAAGGAAAGAAAATCATCAAAGAAGATCCCCGGATTCTATTGAATTGTTCGTCCATCGCAAAAGGTTATGCTTGCGATGTCATCGCCCGCCTGCTGGAAAAGGAAGGCGTAAAGAACTACATGGTAGAAATAGGTGGTGAGGTCACCATGAAAGGCGTAAATCAACAAGGAGACTGTTGGCGAGTCGGCATCAACAAGCCGGAAATAGGGACAAGCGGCGTAACAAATGATGTTGAAGAGATCGTACAATTATGCCAAAAAGGAGGTGTGGCTACTTCTGGTGACTACCGAAACTTCTACATCAAGGATGGTAAGAAATATGCCCATACGATCAATCCGGCGACCGGTTATCCCGCTGGACAAAATATTCTTAGCGCGACAATCGTGGCGGAAGATTGTATGACAGCAGACGCTTACGCTACGACTTTCATGGTTTTGGGAGTCGAGAAAGCGAAGCTACTGGCACAATCCATCCCCCAAATAGAGTATTTCATTATTTATGCGGACAACAACGGACAACAGAAAGTCACCTACTCAAAAGGTATGTTGGAATACCTTCCTAACAGAAAAACATTGGCTATCCTCGAAAATCCTTAAGTTCCTACATGAAGCGTTATCTAAATCAACTTGAATGCAAAATACAGAGAGCCGGAGATTCCCTGTTTAATACCACAACCACGGATAACCTATTAATCTTCGTATTTTCGGGAAAACTTATTATTTACAGCCAAGAAGGGACACATATAGCGGAAGTGGCAAAAGATCATTTCATGCTACTTGCGCAAAACACCAATCATAAGGTTATAGCCTCAGCCCCTACCCGCCTTATCTTAATACATGCGGGCAGTCTATCCGACATGATCATAAATGACCCGGAATGGAATGTGGAGAAACCGGTCGTCTTACCGATTCCCCCAGCCTTAGCGCACAC
The DNA here is from genome assembly GCF_003670185.1 of Parabacteroides sp. CH2-D42-20. Classification (NCBI taxonomy): domain Bacteria; kingdom Pseudomonadati; phylum Bacteroidota; class Bacteroidia; order Bacteroidales; family Tannerellaceae; genus Parabacteroides; species Parabacteroides sp. CH2-D42-20. The sequence continues at coordinate 24,797 of NZ_RAYG01000036.1, forward strand.
ATTAAATCAGATAGAATATTATATGAAGGATAAATACTTTACCTTGAATTGAGATTAAAAATGTTTCAATTCCTGATAAAGCTTTTGCACAGGTAATCCCATCACGTTATAAAAGCTACCATTGATAGCCTCTACCCCGATATAACCGATCCACTCCTGAATGCCATACCCTCCCGCTTTATCATAAGGTTTATATTTATCCAAATAATAATTAATCTCTTCATCACCCAATTTTGCGAAACAAACCGCAGATTCGACGGAAAAGCCTACATTTTTGTCCTTCGTCATGATACAAACGCCAGTTATTACCTGATGTACATGATCCGACAAAGCATGAAGCATAGCATAAGCTTCCTCCCGATTCGCAGGCTTCCCCATAACCCCGTCAAACGTCCAGACGATCGTGTCCGCCGTGATCAGCAATTCATCATCTGCCATAGTCGATTTATAGGCCTCCGCTTTCGAACGGGCAATATATAAAGGGATCTCCATGGAGTCAATAGAATCCGGGTAAGACTCGTCAATATCCGGAATTACCCTCACCTCGAAGTCGATATCCAGACCAGATAACAAATTCCGTCGTCTCGGAGAATTAGAGGCTAAGACGATCTTGTACTTTTTTAAATTCTCTAACATAACCTATTCGATTAAGCGTTACACATTCACCAAAATTTTACCACCCAAAAGCCTCCTCGCCGAACCAGTGTCCTTGAGCCCGCATCGTTTGCTCGATCACGTCCCTAGCTACGCCTTCGCCACCTCGCCGGGAGGATATATATTTCGCTATCTCCTTGATCTCCGGAGCCGCATCCGCAGGTGCCACCGGCAATCCGACTTGCGTCATTACCTCATAATCAGGAATATCATCACCCGCATACATGATTTGCTCAGGAGACAAGCCCGTTTTTTCCATGAAATCCTTAAAGTCATGCACCTTTACAGCGCTACGCATATAAATATGTTGTATTCCCAAACGAGAAAAGCGAATCTGTACGGCTTCCGTATATCCACCCGTAATTATAGCGACCTCATAACCTTTCTTCACGGCCAATTGCAAGGCATAGCCATCCTTGATATTGACAGTACGCATCGGATCGCCATTCGGGTGAAGCGGAATCACATCGCAGGATAGCACCCCGTCTACATCAAAGACAAAAGCCTTTATTTTTCTCAAATCATAGTTTATACTACTCATGTCGAGCCTCCTTATGTATACTTCGGCTAATCAGCTCATATAGATTTCGCATATCCGGATCTTTAAGCATAGCCATATGTTTGTTTATCACATTCTCGTCATATCGTATAGCTGGTCCCGTTTGGGCTCGCGCCGGCGACATTACATGTACCTTAGCGGCTGTCTCGTCTATCAAAGGTAGCAAGACCTCTCCCGGTATTTGCTGTTCTTCCAAGATCTTTTCAGCTAGCGCATACATATGATTCGTAAAATTACAAGCGAAAACCGCCGCTAAATGTAAGTTCTTTCGCTTCTCGGAGGAGAGGAAACGGACATCACTGGAGAGCGCCCTAGCCACCTCTCCCAGCACCTTCTCATCTTCAGACGAGTTCGCCTCTAAAAAAAACGGTATTTTCTTGAAATCCACCTCCCTACTCTTACTAAACGTTTGTAACGGATAAACCACCCCATATCTAGCCGTAAGACCTTCAAATACAGAGATTGGCATACTCCCTGCCGTGTGCACCCACAAACCGTTATTCGGTTTTACACGGGCGATAACATCTTGGAGCACGGCATCTTTCAAAGAGAAAACATACAAGTCGGCATCTTCCACAATATCTTCCGGGACAACAGTCCACCCACATCCCAATTCATCGGCTAAAATCTTAGCATGCTCACTTGTGTGACTATACACTTGCCCGATACTCATTCCGGACTTACGCATTTCCAACGAAAGCCGGGTAGCTAAGTTTCCGGCACCAACAAATACGACTCTCATTCTTCCGCCTCTTTATTTTCTTCCGGAAGAGAGAACTTTCCTATATGTATCTTCTCCCATTGTAAATGGGATTCATCAAAAGGCTTACGAACCTGATCCTTATAACCGATACCAATGATAGACAAGACATCCAATTGATAAGGAATATCCAGCAACGAACGAACATAATTATTCGAATCCGCCTCATCCTCTGTTACCCGGTTCCGGATCTGACACCAGCAACTGCCCAATCCCAAATCCTCCGCTTGCAATTGCATATAAATAGAAGCGACCGAAGCGTCCTCGATCCAAACATCGCTTTCCATCACATTCGCCAAGACAACCACGGCCAAGGCACAACCCTCCAGAAAAGCAGAACCATTTTTCTTACACCCGGCAAGTTTCTTCAACATTTCCTTATCTTCCACGACCACGAACTGCCAAGGATTACTACGTTTTGAGGCCGGAGCCATCAACGCCGCTTTCAAGATCAGTTCTACCTGCTCGGGTGAAAGTAGTTGTTCGGTAAACTTACGTGTACTTCTTCTATTTTGTATAAGTGTTGCAAAACTCTCCATTTTTTTCGTTCTTTGTACTCTTTTAATATTAAGATTCGCAAATATAAATATAATTTTTTGCACCCATATATACGTATCGTTCTTTTTTCTCGTTAGTATTTTTATAATTGAACAATAGATTATGAAGATTCGTGCGATAGCCGCGCTGCTATTTATACTTATTTCCGTGAGTGCCTTTGGCGAAGGCCGCATAAAAATCACTGGTTATGTCCGTGACGCCGACGGTAACCCTCTGGAATTAGTGAATGTCCGGGTTAAGAACACGTTGATCGGCTCCATGACCAACGAGAAGGGATATTATTCCTTTTCCATATCGCCGGGGGATTCTATCTCCATTATTTACTCTTGTCTGGGATATAATAAAGCTGAACGTATCATTCCTTCGGCACAAGCCGATATGCGCCTGAACGTACAGATGAACAATACCTCATTTGATTTAGGGGAAGTATCTGTTACTGCCATCCGCAAGCAGACCACGACCATGGAGTCCCTAAATGCGGACAAAATCAAGTTATTGCCCGATCCCTCCGGAGGTAGTATAGAGAGCTTGGTCGTTACGTTTGCCGGAGTCTCGTCCAATAACGAGTTAAGTTCCCAGTATTCCGTACGTGGAGGTAGTTATGATGAAAATATCGTTTATGTGAATGGGATCGAGGTATTCCGTCCGCTTCTGATTCGCTCGGGACAACAAGAGGGCCTTAGCTTTATCAATCCGGACCTGACGGAGGCGGTCAATTTCGCCGCCGGTGGCTTCGAGGCTCGTTACGGAGACAAGATGAGTTCCGTGCTGGATATTACCTATAAAAAGCCTAAGATATTCGAAGGCTCAGCTTCTGCGAGCTTGTTGGGCGCGAATGCTTATGTAGGCAGTTCTATCGGTAAATTTACCCAAGTAACGGGTTTCCGCTTTAAAAGCGGTCGGTCTATTTTGGGTACCATGGATACAGACGCAGAATACAACCCTAAATTTATCGATCTGCAAACTTACATCACGTACCAATTGGCCCCTAAATGGGAAATCAATTTCTTGGGAAACCTCGCTAACAATAATTATAAATTCACCCCTTATAGCCGGGAAACCTCTTTCGGTACAGCCGAGCATCCCAAGAACTTCAAAGTCTATTTCGACGGAAGGGAAAGAGACCGTTTCCAAACCTTATTCGGTGCGCTTACATTGAAACACAACCCCAATGAGAACACAGAGTTGGGACTTCAAGCCTCCGCTTTCAAAAGCAAGGAAGAAGAGGGATACGATATCGCCGGAGAATATTGGCTGAGCGAGAACGGAGCGGAAAATCCGGATGACGACGCATCAGCCGCCATGTCCGTAGGCCGTTATCACGAGCACGCACGAAACCGTTTGAACTCCACCGTCATGAATGTCGGGCACTATGGGATGGCCCGCCTTTTAAACAATACGTTGAAATGGGGAGCCACGGTACAAATGGAGAAAATCAATGATAAGATCAGTGAATGGGAAAAAAGGGATTCCTCAGGTTATTCTTTGCCCCAAACCGGTAATAACGTAAGTGTATATTCGAACCTCTTTTCTGATAATCAGATAGAAAGCACACGCTTTTCCGCTTATGCGCAAGACGCGTTCAAATTCAGGACCAAGCAAGGTCTGTTCACGTTAGTCGCAGGAGTTAGAGGTAGTTATTGGACTTATAATAAGGAGTTCCTTTTCAGTCCCCGTGCCTCATTGGGCTTTATCCCGAACTTCGACCAAGACTTGACGCTCCGTTTCGCCACTGGACTGTATTATCAATCGCCCTTCTACAAGGAATTACGTAGAGTAGACAAAGATAAGAACGGCAATAATATCACGGTATTGAACAAAGATCTAAAGTCACAACGCTCCATCCATTTCATATTGGGAGGAGATTATACGTTCCGTGCCGTAGACCGGAATTTCAAGGTGACCGCCGAGATGTACTATAAAAAGCTGGACAATCTGAATCCCTACACCGTAGATAACGTCAAGATCCGCTATTACGGCGAGAACTGCGCCAAAGGTTACGCCATGGGACTCGATGTCAAATTCTTCGGAGAATTCGTACCGGGTACCGACTCATGGATCAGCTTCTCCTTGATGAAAGCCCAGCAAACCATCCGGGAAACAACGACCGTTCCTATGGCCAATAGCCAAGGCTACAACATCTCACTCTTCTTCCAAGATTATTTCCCGGGCTATAAACGAGTCAAGCTAAATCTGAAAGGAGTTCTATCCGGAGGACTTCCCCAGACAATCCCGGGCAAAGGATACGAAGCCGGCTATTTCCGTACGCCCGCCTACAAACGTGTAGATATCGGACTCTCCTATCAATTGGCAGGAGGCACGGACGCTATCATGGACAGAAGCTTCTTCCGCCATTTGAAAAACATTTGGCTAGGTCTGGATGTGTTTAACATATTAGACATCAAAAACGTTAGTTCCTACTATTGGATAACAGATGTATATAATGTCCAATACGCAGTTCCAAACTATCTGACCGGACGTCAATTGAACGTTCGTCTGATTGTCGATTTTTAATAAAATGTATCTTTAAACACATTTACTGGGAGATAAAAACAAAAAATTATTTCCTCATTCATAAAAAGTAGTGTACATTTGCACACAATAGAAACAAACATTTACTAAATCTTTAAATTATTATTGACATGGAACTTACACATATCGAACATTTAGGTATCGCAGTGAAGAGTATCGAGGCTTGTTTACCCTATTATGAAGGCGTTCTTGGATTAAAATGCTACAATATCGAAGTAGTAGCAGACCAAAAAGTAAAAACCGCATTTTTCAAGGTAGGACAGACTAAGATTGAATTACTAGAGCCGACCAGCGAAGATAGCACGATCGCGAAATTTATCGAGAAAAAAGGTGAAGGTATCCACCATATCGCATTCGCGGTACCTGATGTACAGGCAGCTTTGAACGAGGCTGAGGAAAAAGGCGTTAAATTAATCGATAAAGCTCCCCGTGGTGGTGCGGAAGGCTTGAACATCGCTTTCCTTCACCCGAAATCAACTTGCAGCGTATTGACAGAACTTTGCATGCCGGGCAACAAATAATTAATCCGTTCATTTCTAACAACAAATCAAAATACAATGAGTAACCAGCTTGAAAAAGTAAAAGAGCTCATCGCACTTCGTGAGCAAGCTCGCTTGGGTGGAGGAGAGAAAAGAATCGAATCACAGCACAAAAAAGGCAAATATACCGCTCGTGAGCGTATCGCCATGTTGCTTGACGAAGGTAGTTTCGAGGAATTCGACATGTTTGTTCAACACCGTTGTACAAACTTCGGTATCGAGAAAACTAAATATTTAGGCGATGGTATCGTAACAGGTTATGGTACGATCGACGGACGTTTGGTATATATCTTCGCTCAAGATTTCACCGTATTCGGTGGAGCCTTGTCTGAGGCTTTGGCTATGAAGATCTGTAAAGTAATGGATCAAGCCATGAAGATGGGCGCTCCCGTTATCGGTTTGAACGACTCCGGTGGAGCTCGTATCCAAGAAGGAGTAAATGCCTTGGCAGGATACGCAGAGATTTTCCAACGTAACATCTTGGCTTCCGGTGTTGTTCCCCAGATTTCCGGTATCTTCGGCCCTTGCGCCGGTGGAGCCGTTTATTCTCCGGCTTTGACAGACTTCAACATCATGACACGTGGTACCAGCTATATGTTCTTGACTGGTCCGAAAGTCGTAAAAACCGTAACAGGTGAGGATGTAACCCAAGAGCAGTTGGGTGGAGCCAGCGTACACACTACCAAATCGGGTGTAGCCCATTTCGCTGTCGATACAGAAGAAGATGGTTTGCAATTAATTCGTAAATTGCTCAGTTTCTTACCTCAGAACAACTTAGAGGAAACGCCGTTAGTTGAGTGCAAAGACCCGATCGATCGTCTGGATGATGTATTGAACGATATCATTCCCGATAACGCCAACCAATCTTACGATATGTATGAGGTTATCGGTACGATCGTCGATAACAACGAGTTCCTAGAGGTCCATGCGGACTACGCTAAGAATATCATCGTAGGTTTCGCTCGTTTCAACGGACAATCCGTCGGTATCGTAGCTAACCAGCCGAAGGTTATGGCAGGATGCTTGGATAGCAACGCATCTCGTAAAGCAGGTCGCTTCGTTCGTTTCTGCGACGCTTTCAATATTCCTTTGGTAACATTGGTTGACGTTCCGGGATTCCTTCCGGGTACAGGTCAGGAATACAACGGTGTAATCCTTCATGGCGCTAAATTGCTTTACGCTTATGGTGAGGCTACCGTTCCTAAGATTACCGTTACATTGCGTAAGTCTTACGGTGGAGCTTATTGCGTGATGAGTTCTAAACATTTACGTGGTGATATGAATTACGCATGGCCGACAGCCGAGATCGCCGTTATGGGCCCGAGCGGTGCCGTAGAGGTTATCTTCGCCAAGGAAGTAGCAGCCGCTGAAGATCCGAAAGCATGCGCAGCAGAGAAAGAAGCTGAATATAAGAAAGCATTCGCTAATCCTTATAACGCAGCTCAATACGGTTATATCGACGATGTTATCGAACCGCGTAACACTCGTTTCCGTATTATTCGTGCTTTGCAGCAATTGCAGACTAAGAAGTTAAGCAATCCTGCTAAGAAACATGATAACCTGCCTCTATAATCCGTAAAACAGGAGATGAATATGATAAATAAGAAAATAGGGGTATTGCTACTGTTAATGGTTCTCTTCAGTATGGGAGCCAAGGCACAGTTGACTACCTCCGTTAAATTAAATGAAGTGCTAGTTGTCAATGAAGATAACTTTGTTGATGACTATGGAAAACGCCATCCATGGTTTGAGTTGTTTAATAACTCAGCAGGTACGGTGGATTTACGAGGATGCTTCTTAACGAACGATAAAAGTAATCCCAGAAAATATATGATCCCGAAGGGAGATGTACTTACCAAAGTTCCTCCCCGCCAGCATCTTCTTTTTTGGGCAGATGATCAGCCAACAAAAGGGACATTTCATGTAAACTTCACATTCGATCCAAACAAAGATAATTATCTAGCCTTATATGATTCAGATGGTACAACTTTGATCGACGAGGTGACAATCCCTGCCGGGCAAAAAGCAGATGTTAGTTACGGTCTGGATCTTGATGGAGTAGGTAATTGGAGTATCCTTGACAAAGTGACTCCTAGCACCAATAATCTGACGTTAGATTCGAATGCGAAACTTGAGAACTTCCAACGGAACGACCCATGGGGTATTGGTATGACCATAACAGCCATGGCAGTCGTATTCCTTGGCTTAATCATTTTGTATCTAGTATTCAAGCAGATCGGTAACGCAGCGATCAAAGCTAGCAAGCGTAACGCTCAAAAAGCCGCAGGAACAGGTGCTGCCGTATCAGCCAATATCGGTCAAGAATCAGGTGAAATTTTTGCCGCTATCGCTACCGCTCTTTATGAGATGAGCGATGACAACCACGATATCGAGAACACGGTATTGACTATCCACAAGGTTCAACGCAGCTATTCACCATGGAGTTCTAAGCTTTATTCTCTGCGTCAGACTCCAAATAAAAAGTAATCATCCTAAAATCCAATTGACGAATGAAAAGTTTTAAATATACCATTAACGGTAACACATATAAAGTACATATCAACTCAGTTGTAGATGATGTGGCAGAGGTAGAGGTAAACGGAACCCCTTATAACGTAAAAATGGAGAAACCTGCGAAAAAACAAATGGTTACATTGAAACGTCCGGCTCAAGCTCCGACCAATGCCAGCGGTGAACCTGTTATCACCCGTCAAGCAGCTCCAAGTGTAGCCGGCGCTGTTAAATCTCCGCTGCCAGGTGTAATTTTAAGTGTAGACTGTAAAGTCGGCGATACAGTTAAGAGAGGCCAAAAGATCTTGGTATTGGAAGCCATGAAGATGGAAAACAACATCAATGCCGATCGTGACGGTAAAATTGTAGAAATTAAAGTAAACAAAGGCGACTCTGTATTGGAAGGTGCAGATCTCGTTGTAATCGGTTAATGATATGCAAGAAAGTTTCTTACAATTCCTAGGAGAAAATATCCAAATATTTCTCTCCTATACAGGATTTGCGAACGCGACTCCAGGGCATATCGTGATGCTATTGGTAGGTTTGCTGTTCATATTCCTAGCGATTAAATATGAATTCGAGCCAATGCTTCTGATCCCTATTGGTTTCGGTATCTTGATCGGAAATATCCCTTTCAAGGATGCCGGATTACAATTAGGTATATACGAAGAAGGTTCTGTATTGAACATTTTATACCAAGGAGTGAAACAAGGTTGGTATCCCCCCTTGATATTCCTCGGTATCGGTGCCATGACAGACTTCTCCGCTTTGATATCCAACCCTAAGTTAATGCTAGTCGGAGCTGCCGCCCAATTTGGTATTTTCGGTGCTTATATCATTGCATTGCAAATGGGATTTGACCCAAGCCAAGCCGGTGCTATCGGTATTATCGGAGGAGCTGATGGTCCAACTGCAATCTTCTTGTCATCCAAGTTAGCTCCTAACTTGATGGGTGCTATCGCTGTATCCGCATACTCATATATGGCATTGGTTCCTATTATCCAGCCACCGTTTATGAGATTGCTTACAACGAAGAAAGAACGTGTGATACGTATGAAACCTCCAAGAGCCGTTTCACAGACGGAGAAAATCGTTTTCCCGATCGTTGGCTTGTTATTAACAGCCTTCTTGGTACCGTCTGGTTTGCCATTGTTAGGAATGTTGTTCTTCGGTAACTTGATCAAGGAAAGTGGTGTTACTCGCCGTTTGGCAGAGACAGCCCGCGGCCCGCTGATCGATGTTATCACGATCTTATTAGGCATCACGGTAGGTGCTTCTACACAAGCTACCCAGTTCTTAACATTGAACTCTATCAAGATTTTCGGTTTGGGTGCGTTGTCATTCGTTATCGCTACTTGTGCCGGTGTATTGTTCGTTAAGTTCTTTAACCTGTTCCTGAAAGAAGGCAACAAGATCAATCCGTTGATCGGTAACTCCGGTGTATCCGCCGTACCTGACGCTGCCCGTATTTCCCAGAACGTAGGTTTGGAATACGATCCAAGTAACTACTTATTGATGCACGCTATGGGTCCGAACGTAGCAGGTGTAATCGGTTCCGCTGTAGCTGCCGGTATCTTGCTAGGATTCCTTGGTTAATAAAACAACTATCTATATTAAAAAAGGCGAGGTCCGAAAGGATCCCGCCTTTTTATGTTATTGTTCTCAGTTAGCTTGCTCTATAGGAACCGGACTAATCTCCGTACTCGTATCCTCCACCAACGTTGTCCCGAGGAACAACCAGATCATCAAAAGGATTATAGCGACAACCACACCAAATACCAATAGCGTATTCACACTTTTCTTTCTCATGTCTTTAACTGATTTATTCATTTTAGAATAAACAGCCGGAACATGAATTTGGTTGTGTACCCTTACTCTTATTTGTTTTTCCCTAACGCCTCGTTCAGCACTTTGTTCTTAGCGATCGTTGCTTGGAATTCTTTCAAATAGAAAGGCTCAAAATAAGCCACATTCTCAAAACGGCCATCATCATATGCTTGCTGCGACAAGGATGCCATATTTACAGCTAATGGATAGATACCATCTATAAAACAGGCGTTCGGAGAAGTGATTACCGTCTCACATTTAGCGGCACCGTCTCCAAAGAAACAAACCTTACCGTTCTCTAAAAAAGAAGCATACGAATCAGCATCTACGATATCAGCAGTCGTGGCACGTATCGTGTTGAGATGGGAATCATAAATCGAAGAGTAGACTTCCATACGACGGGCATCCAACATAGCGCAATACAAGCAATTGGCCTCCTCCTTATTTTTCCGGATAGCGGCAGACGCTAAAATATCCAGCGTATGAATACCGATCAAAGGAATACCATACCCAAAGCATAATCCTTTAGCCACAGACACCCCGATGCGTAACCCCGTATAAGATCCGGGTCCGCTACTTACCGCCACGGCATCCAGTTTTATCCCTTTCGACTTCGCGGCTTCTAATGCCTCTTCCATATAAACGCCCAATAACGCCGCATGAGACGGCCCCTCGAAGGAAGCCTTCTCAAAGACCACCTCCTCCCCTTCCGACAGGGCTACTGAACATACGGAAGTGGATGTCTCGATATTTAAGATCAATGACATAATAATTAACTATTAACAATTGATAATTGAACGAACAAACAATCTCAATCCTTCAATCTGATTAGGCTGCGAAGGTATACAAAAATTCATTATACTATCAAGGCAGCCCTATGAGAAACATCTATTTATGAGAAAATAAACATCAAATCTAAAAGGAAACCACTATCTTTGCGCAAACTTTTGAGAAAAATGATACAATCAATGACTGGATTCGGTAAGGTTACTGCCGAGCTCCCTTCAAAAAAAGTAACCGTAGAGATAAAGGCTTTAAACAGTAAGCAATTGGATTTGTCCACCCGTATCCCTTCCATATACAAGGATAAGGAAATGGAGCTTCGGAGCCTGTTACTTCAATCTTTGGAGCGGGGAAAAGTTGAGTTCAATATCTTTATAGAATATATAGGCAAAGATACTCCTACACAGATCAATCTTGCCGCCGTAGAGAATTATTACAACCAAATCAAGGAGATCGCAGAGAAACTGAATATCAGCGTTCCGAACGATTGGTTCCAGACCTTGCTCCGGATGCCGGACGCAATCAAGTCTGAGACCGTAGAACCGGACGAATCCGAATGGGAGGTGGTTTTAGAAACGGTAAAGGACGCTATCAAGCACCTGTGTGATTTCCGTATCCAAGAAGGAGCCATGCTTCAAAAGCTTTTCGAGCAAAAGATAGCCAATATCGCCACTCTGTTGAAAGAAGTGGAGAAATACGAGGGGGAACGTATCGAGAAGATCAAGGCTCGTATCATGGATAACCTGCAAAAGATAGCCGAGAAGGACTACGACAAGAATCGTTTCGAGCAGGAGATGATCTATTACATCGAGAAGCTGGATGTCAACGAGGAAAAGAACCGTCTGGACAACCACTTGAAATATTTTATCTCAACCATGGAATCCGGTCACGGCCAAGGCAAGAAGCTCGGTTTTATCGCTCAGGAAATGGGACGTGAGATCAATACGCTCGGATCAAAGAGCAACCACGCCGAGATGCAGAAGATCGTGGTCCAGATGAAAGACGAGTTGGAACAAATCAAGGAACAGGTACTAAACGTATTATAATAAGATTAACGAGAATGGCTGGCAAATTAATTATCTTCTCCGCACCCTCGGGTTCCGGAAAATCAACCATTATTAATTATCTTTTGAAACAAGATTTACACCTTCGTTTCTCCATCTCGGCTACCAGCCGGGCTCCGCGGGGAACCGAGAAGAATGGTGTGGAATATTATTTCCTTACGCCGGAAGAGTTCCGCAGTCGTATCGCTAATGGAGACTTCTTGGAATATGAGGAGGTGTATACCGATAAATATTACGGTACGTTAAAAAGCGAGGTAGAGCGTATCTTGAATGAAGGGGACAACGTGATTTTCGATGTGGATGTGGTAGGCGGATGCAATATCAAGAAATTCTATGGAGACCGTGCCCTGTCTGTCTTTATCCAACCTCCTTGCATCGATGACCTACGGAAGCGATTGGAAGGACGGGGGACAGACAGCCCGGAAGTTATCGAAAGCCGTATCGCCAAGGCTGAGTATGAATTAGGGTTCACGGGACAGTTTGATAAGGTTGTCGTAAACGATGATCTGGAGACTGCCCAAAAAGACGCGTTGAAGATCATTCGTGAGTTCTTAAACAAATAGTCTATGCCTAATATATTCAAGAATACCCGTTTTATGATGGGGCTTTCTATCGTTTGTGGGATAGCGAGCCTCGTATTAGGTGGTATCAGCCTGTATTATAAGGAGTATATCATCGGGGGTGCCCTGATATTTAATATATTCATTTGTTTTATCAACTATAAGGGTTGGCAAAAGAAAGGGTAAGTATAAATCGGATGAGACTCAAGACCGGCATCTACAGTGGATCGTTCAATCCCATTCACATAGGCCATCTCGCCTTAGCGAACTGGCTATGTGAGTTCGAGGGACTGGATGAGGTGTGGTTCGTGGTCACGCCTCATAATCCGCTGAAGAAAAAGGATGACTTGCTAGATGACTCACTACGGTTGGAAATGGCCCAAGCCGCCATTGACGGATACCCGAAATTCAAGGTCTGCGATATTGAGTTCCACCTGCCGAAACCTTCTTATTCCATTGATACCTTGCGAGCCTTATCCAGCAACTATCCGGATAGGGACTTTTATTTTATCATGGGAGCCGATAACTGGCTGCTTTTTCCCCGATGGAAAGAATATGAAAAAATACTCCAAAACTACAAACTGCTGATTTATCCCCGCCTAGGATTCGATATCTCGATCCCAACCATTTATCCGAACGTGAAAAAGGTAGACGCTCCCTTGATGGAAATCTCCTCCACATTTATCCGTAACGCTTACCAAACCGGCAAGGATATCCGTTTCTTCCTACCGGAAGGAGTGCGGCCTTATTTCGGGTCAGTAGCAAATCAGTGACATACCTGCGATAGAAGATATACTTACTTGGGCTATGAAGTATATATCCTATGCCACTTGAAGTATATATTCTTCGAGAAGGGAAGTTATACCGTGATTATTTACAGCTTTGCCATCTTAGGGCAATCTGCCAAAATTCCCATTAAAACATGTTTTACAGCACAGCCGTTAAAGATGATCCCCGTAACATCAAAACAGGCTCACTCGATAATCTTTTTGGAGTATCCAAATATATAATTTGAACCTTGTCAAGTGAATAACTAACGGTTACACCGAGGATTACTGAATGGTTTCCCCGGTGTGATATTGGCATTGTTGAACATTAAGCAAAGATATTTATGCGAATAGACTTGACAAGATCTAAGACATACGAGGTAGCTTATCCATACGATGGGAATGCTTTGGACACTTCAAATATATTGAGGGAACATTACTGGACACATAGAGACATTGACTTCCTAAAAAAACACCAAAGAAAAATGAACTCTTTGTATATGGTGGAAGGAGTAATTGGGGCAGTCGGAGGAGCGATTTTTGTCCAAACGAACAAATACCTGCAAGCGGGTATGGAAAATGAGGATTTCTATGGCTGGGGCTTGGAGGACGGAGAAAGACATTACCGTTGGTTGAGTTTTGGCTACCGGATTTATCGGAGTGAGGGCTGTTTATTCCATTTGTCTCATCCCCGGGATCAAAACAGGATGTAAAGATAAAATTATTGGGTCTTAAGTTCATTGTCCTACAAACCTAAGATACTTCACCAAGGATCCTAAGATACTTTACCGATGAACCTAAGATACTTTATCCATGAACAAACAAGATCGGTGACCTCAACCTTTTACCACATAAGTCAGCATAAATCAGAAATATTTTGTACTTTTGCGCCGTATTATACAAAATAATAGCATAATGAATCTATTAGAACTGAGTGAACAGGAAATAATAAGACGTAATAGCATGGAGCAGTTGCGTCAGATGGGGATAGAGCCTTATCCCGCAGCTGAGTATGTAACGAACGCATTTTCCAAAGAAATAAAAGAGACATTCAAAGACGACGCTGAGCCACGCCCGGTAAGTATCGCCGGCCGTATCATGAGCCGTCGTATCATGGGTAAGGCTTCCTTCATGGAATTGCAGGATTCCGAGGGCAGAATACAGGTCTATATCTCCCGTGACGATATTTGTCCGGATGAGAATAAGGACACCTACAATGTCGTTTTCAAGAAGTTACTGGATATCGGTGATTTCGTCGGGATCAAGGGATTCGTTTTCCGTACTCAGATGGGAGAAATTTCCGTTCATGCTCAAGAATTGACAGTTTTGTCTAAATCACTTCGTCCGCTACCGGTCGTTAAATATAAGGACGGTGTCGCTTACGACGGTTTTAATGACCCGGAGCTTCGCTACCGTCAACGTTACGTGGATTTGGTAGTAAACGATGGCGTAAAAGATATTTTCATGAAACGTGCGGCTATCATCAAGACCATGCGTACCGCCTTGGATGAGGCCGGATATACGGAGGTAGAGACTCCGATCCTGCAATCTATCGCCGGAGGAGCTAGCGCACGTCCGTTCACGACACATCATAACTCCTTGGACATCGATTTATATTTACGTATCGCTACCGAGTTGTATTTGAAACGATTGATCGTCGGTGGATTCGAGGGTGTATACGAGATCGGTAAGAATTTCCGTAACGAGGGTATGGACCGTACGCACAACCCGGAGTTCACTTGTATGGAACTTTATGTCCAATACAAAGACTATAACTGGATGATGAGCTTCACTGAGAAGCTGTTGGAGCGTATCTGTATCGCCGTGAACGGTACGAGCGAGAGCACGATCGACGGTAAGACAATCAGCTTCAAGGCTCCTTTCCGCCGTTTGCCGATCTTGGAGGCGATCAAGGAAAAGACGGGTTACGACTTGGAAGGTAAGAGCGAGGACGAGATCCGTACGATCTGCAAGGAATTGAAGATGGAGATCGACGATACGATGGGTAAAGGTAAATTGATCGACGAGATCTTCGGGGAGTTCTGCGAGGGTACGTTTATCCAGCCGACCTTCATCATCGACTATCCGGTTGAGATGAGCCCGCTGACTAAGATGCACCGTAGCAAACCGGGATTGACCGAACGCTTCGAGTTGATGGTAAACGGGAAGGAATTGGCGAACGCTTATAGCGAGCTAAACGATCCGATCGACCAAGAAGAACGTTTCAAGGAGCAATTACGCTTGAGCGAGAAAGGGGACGACGAGGCGATGTTCATCGATCAAGATTTCTTACGCGCCCTTCAATTCGGTATGCCTCCTACGTCGGGTATCGGTATCGGTATCGACCGTCTGGTTATGTTGATGACCGGACAGACAACGATCCAAGAGGTATTGCTTTTCCCGCAAATGCGTCCGGAGAAAACCGCTAAGAAAGATAACGCCGACAAATACGTAGCCTTGGGTATTTCCGAGGAGTGGATTCCCGCTTTGCAGAAAGCCGGCTACCTGACGGTTGACACGCTGAAAGAAGCGAACGCCAACAAATTAAGACAAGATCTTTGTGAGCTTAATAAAAAATATAAGTTAGAACTGCAAAATCCTACGGTCCAAGAAGTAGAGGCTTGGATAGCCAATGTAGGAGAATAAAAGCGTGATACGATGGATTTGCCCGGAAAAATCGCGATAATGGGAGGTGGTAGCTGGGCTACCGCCTTAGCCAAGATCGTACTTTCAACTCAAGATAGTATCAACTGGTACATGCGTAGGCCCGATCGTATCGAGGAGTTCAAGCAGTTGGGACACAACCCGTGTTACCTCACCGCCGTGAAATTCGACACGAACAAGATAAACTTCTATTCCAATATCAACCAAGCGATCAAGGACTCGGATACCTTGATCTTCGCTACGCCTTCCCCTTTCTTGAAACAACATTTGAAGAAGGTGAAGACCTCTTTGAAAGATAAGTTTATCATCTCGGCGATCAAGGGTATCGTACCGGATGAGAATATGTTGATTACGGATTACTTCGCGGAGTATTACAAGGTTCCGACAGAAAATATAGCAGTTATCGGTGGTCCCTGTCATGCGGAAGAGATCGCTCTGGAGCGGCTCTCGTACATTACGTTGGCTTGTTCCGACATCGAGAAGGTCCGTACGATATCCCCCGTTTTCAAGAATCAATACTTAAAGAATTCCTTCTGTAAGGATGTGACCGGTATCGAATACGCCGCCGTACTGAAGAACGTGTACGCTATCGCCGCCGGTATTTGCCATGGGATGAAATATGGCGATAACTTCCAAGCCGTATTTATCTCGAACGCTATTGAGGAGATGCGTAATTTCGTGGACGCCGTACACGGGCTGGAGCGGGATATCACCGACTCCGTCTACCTTGGCGATTTGCTGGTTACCGCTTATTCCCGGTTCAGCCGTAACCGTACTTTCGGAACCATGATCGGTAAAGGATATTCTGTGAAGACAGCGCAGCTGGAGATGGAAATGATCGCCGAGGGATATTATGGAACCAAGTGTATGCGTGAGATCAATGAGAAATATAAAGTGAACATGCCGATACTGGACGCTGTTTATGATATATTGTACGAGAAGAAATCGCCGACAACGGTCATTCGTCAATTAACGGAAACGTTTAAATAAAATAGCATATGAAAAACATCAGTTTAAACATCGACAAGGCTCTGGGCACTGTCTCCAAGGAACAGGTTTACGCTCAAGAGGCCAAGGCAATGGAATGTATTGCCACATTACATAACGGTAACGGAGCAGGTAACGACTTTTTGGGTTGGTTGCATCTCCCCTCTTCTATTACGGACGCAGAGTTGGCCGACATCGAGAATACGGCGAACGTGCTTCGTTCTAAATGTGAGGTGGTCGTAGCCATTGGTATCGGTGGTAGCTATTTGGGTACCAAAGCGGTAGTAGAAGCGTTAAACAACAGCTTCGACTGGTTGCAAAACGACCGTAAAAATCCGGTTATGTTATACGCCGGACACAATATCGGAGAGGATTATCTTTATGAATTAAGCGAAGTTTTGAAAGGTAAGCAATTCGGTATTATCAATATCTCCAAGTCTGGTACGACTACAGAGCCGGCTTTGGCTTTCCGTATCTTGAAGAAACAATTGGAAGATGCTGTTGGCAAGGAAGAGGCTAAACATCGTATCGTAGCTATCACGGACGCTAAGAGAGGCGCTTTACGTACCTTGGCGGATCAAGAAGGTTACAAAACTTTCGTCATCCCTGATAACGTAGGTGGACGTTTCTCTGTTTTGACTCCGGTAGGTTTGCTTCCGATCGCCGTGGCAGGTATCAGCATCCGCGACTTGGTTGCTGGAGCTGTTTCCATGGAAAAAGCTACAGACGCGAGCGTTCCTTTCGCTGATAATATGGCCGCTATCTATGCCGCTACTCGTAACGAGTTGTATAAGAGCGGTAAAAAGATTGAGATCTTGGCTAACTTCCATCCGAAATTGCATTATATCGCAGAATGGTGGAAACAACTTTATGGAGAGAGCGAAGGTAAAGACGGTAAAGGTATTTTCCCCGCATCTGTAGATTTGACAACCGATTTGCATTCCATGGGTCAATGGATTCAAGACGGTGAGCGTACGATTTTCGAAACGGTTATCTCCGTGGAAGCTACAGATCATAGCGTATTGGTTCCTACAGACGAGGCTGATTTGGATGGATTGAACTTCTTGGCAGGCAAGCATGTAGACGAGGTAAACAAGATGGCTGAGTTAGGTACTCAGTTAGCTCACGTAGATGGTGGCGTTCCTAATATCAAGGTAACTATGCCGGAAGTAAGTGCGTTCTATATTGGTCAGTTGTTCTATTTCTTCGAGAAAGCTTGTGGCATCAGTGGTTATATGTTAGGCGTTAACCCATTCAATCAACCGGGTGTCGAGGCTTATAAGAAGAATATGTTCGCCCTGTTGAATAAGCCGGGATACGAGAAAGAAAGCGAAGCTATCAAAGCACGTTTATAATACGATTTACCCCATAAAAAAACGGTTTTCTCATCACGAGGAAACCGTTTTTTCGTTTGAATAGTTTTTTATTACTCATTTAATTCTTTAAGTAAATCGCTCCCGGCCTTGAATTTGACCGAGACACGTGGAGTAATCATTACTTCCTCCCCTGTTTTCGGATTACGTGCCAATCGCTCGGATTGTTGCCAAGGTACAAAAGATCCAAATCCTTTCATGGAAATAGATTCTCCTTCCCGTATTCCTTTCGCCACAACAGTCGGTAACGCATTCACTACGGCCCTAACAACATTTTTCGGCAATCCTGTTTCTTCCACAAGAGATTGTACTAATTCTCCTCTATTCATACTAGATAATAAATATACCATTCTTCACCAGAAAAGAGTCCGGTGAGAACTCTAGTAAGCGCATTAATAACGAATTTTCAAAGGCTATAACTTGCTATGAATAAGTGATATCATAATACTGTATACTATTTCTTATTAATTATATTTCTACCAAAGTCTCACTTGTCTATCTGAAAGGGGTTCAATTATACCTACATTTAGGTATATAATATTTCTGTATGCATTGATTTTTAATATATGTTATTTTGATATTCCCCAAATATTCATATATTTGCAATGATTAAACAACTAAGTTCTCACCGAACTACGTCATAATTTATTGATTAATTATCTCTACGAAATAAATTTATATCCCTTATTTTTCAATACATCTATCAACTCATCCAGATAATTATAGAATTTATCAATCCGGTTAGGGTGTACATGTAGGTGGATCAAAAGTAAGCACCCATTTAAACCATTTTTGTTTCATAAAATGAAATTCCATTATATATCATATTTATTTAATTTCAAGAAGCTTTCCTCCCATTTCTGTTAATTCCGATTTATTACGTACCTTTGTATTGGTTTTTAAGAAGGTAATAACATGATTCAAGAAGCGATTATCCGATATCTGCGTAAACACAGGCAGGAATCCCTTTCTCCCAAAGCTGTTCTTTTCGATATGGATGGTGTATTATATGACTCTATGCGTTTTCATGCACGGGCATGGCATGAGGTAGCGACCCTCCATCAGCTAACTTCTCGGCCGGAAGACTTTTATATGTTCGAAGGACGTACTGGGGAAAGCACGATCAACGAGCTATACCAACGCACTTTCCAACGAGACGCTACCGCCGAGGAGAAGCAAACGATCTATAAAGAGAAAGCGGATCTATTCAATACCTATAATGACGGTGCCCCCATGACCGGCGCCGCAGAGGTTCTAAAAGAAGTGGAAGCATCCGGACTGCAACGATTGGTCGTCACCGGTTCCGGCCAACATAGCTTGATCGATAAGCTAAACCATACCTATCCGGGACATTTCAACCGAGAGAAAATGGTTACGGCTTTCGACGTGAAATATGGCAAGCCACACCCCGAACCTTATTTAATGGGACTTCAAAAAGCGCATGCGAAGCCTAACGAAGCTTTTGTGGTAGAGAACGCTCCCATGGGAGTAGAAGCTGCCGTGGCAGCCAATATCTTTACGATAGCCGTAAACACCGGACCTCTCCCCGATCAAGTTTTATTAGATGCCGGAGCGGATTTACTATATCCGGATATGGAAAACTTAGCTAAAGATTGGAAACAAATCATCGAGCTTGCGAAATCCACCCGATTGAACGAGTATTCCAAATAAGCGAACATAAAAAAAGAGGCTACCCGATAATGAAGTAGCCTCTTCTTTTTTATCATCGAACGGATTATTTCACATAATCAGCCTTATTCAAGAAATCATAGCTTTGCTGAACGCTGGCAACCGGATCATTGTTAGTATATTGTTCCACTTCAACATACCAATCCTTTACGTTATTAGCGTACATTTGATCGAAGATAGGCTTGAAATCCATCTTACCACTCGCGCCGATCTCTTTCTCATCCTTGATATGGATAGCCTTGAACTGGCTCGGACGGTTCTTCAAGTAAGCGACAGGATCACCGCCACCCATCATTACCCAGTATACATCCATCTCGAAGAATACGTGGTTCGGGCTTACGTTATCCAACAGATAATCATAGATCAACTGATCGTCAATCTTACGGAATTCGAAGTCATGGTTATGATAACCGAATGCGATACTAGCGGCAGCGGTCTTATAACCAACCGTGTTGAAATAATCGCAGTACATCTTCAAGTCATCCAAGGTAGTCTTATCGTTAACCGGCATCCACGGTTGAACCATATATTTAACGCCTAACTCATTATGAGCATCGATCGCTTGATCCCACCAACTCATAACCTCGGCTTCTTTTTCTTTCGTAAAGGCCTGTCCAAGGTGAGCGCTCGTACACTTCATACCTAGGTCATTCACCATTTTCTTAAATTCAGCGGGAGCTAAACCGTAAATCTTACCGTTATCATAGCTTGCTGTCTCCAGATTCTTATAACCCATCTTAGCGGCGGTTTCCAATACTTTCTGGATACCTTCTTCTTTTACAAGGTCTCTTAAGGAATACAATTGAAGCCCTATATATTTAGAAGACTCCGATGCTGTAGCGGCAGCTTGTCCTGATTTACCGCCACAAGAAGATAATAACTGCGGGGCTACCAACCCACCCGCAAGCATCAAAGAGGCTTGCTTCAAAAAATTACGTCTGTTCTGCATAGTACTATTAATTAAGTTTGATTGAGAATTTTTACAAAAGTAAGACTATATTCTTAGGTTTATATCTTTATGGAAGTTAAAATCTTCAAAAAGGACATTGTATTTTAATTTTCGTTATCTTTGGAGGATATATTATTACTTAAATCATTTATATCATGAAAAAATTATCAATTCTAGCGATGGGCCTTCTCTTTGTCCTGACCACAGCCTGTAGTGTTTCTGGCAGTGGCACCTTATTCGATGGCAAAGATAGTAACAAATGGAAAATGACAGGCGATGTCTCCGTTCAAGACGACATAATGACCTTGAAAGGTACGGATGCGCTGGCCGTACTGAAAAACGGCAAATACAAAAACTTCGATCTGACCCTTGATTTACGTACTACCCCGGGAGGCAAAGGCGCCGTCTGGTTCCATACGGACCCGAACTTGAAGAAAGGATATCGTATCGCTATCAATAATGACCGGGCTGATAAGGTTTGGTGGAAAATGACAGGAAGTCTTGTTTCCGTGAGGAATTTGACCAAAAGCTTCGTAAAAGAAGATCAATGGTTCAAGATGGATATCCGGGTAGCCGGACAAGAGATCGATGTAAATATAAACGGCGAACCGGTTGTAGAGTATATCCAACCGACCGCACCGTATCGTACGGACGCTAACGCCTATGCCTTATTATCGGAAGGGACATTTGGCATAGAGAGTGATGGTAGCGGTGAAATCCAAATCAAGAACATCACCGTGAACGTAATTGATGAATCCACGATCGATATCAACGCACAATTGGCGGAAGCTAACGATGAGCAAAATGACGAGATCATTAAATTACATCAATCGGATTTCCCGGTATTAGATTATCACGTGCACTTAAAAGGTGGCTTAACCAAGGAAGTTGCCGCTAAGCAATCCCGCAAGACCGGTATCAATTATACGATCGCACCGAACTGCGGCATCGGTTTCCCGATCACGAACGACCAACAAGTCATGGATTACCTAAATGAGATGCGCTCACAGCCTTTCATCCTTGGCATGCAAGCGGAAGGACGCGAATGGATAACCACATTCTCTCCCGAGACTCTTAAAGAATTCGACTATGTGTTTACGGACGCTTTGACGTTCAAGGACAATAAAGGTCGCCGTACCCGCCTATGGATTCCGGAAGAGACTTGGATCGAGAATGAGGAGCAATATATGGACATGATCGTAGATCGTATCTGCTCCGTATTGGAAGAGCCGGTAGATATCTATGTAAATCCTTGTTTCTTGCCATCTCCGATGGATAAGCGTTTTGACGAGTTCTGGACGGAGGCCCGCATGAACCGTTTCGTCGAGGCATTGGCAAAAAGCGGAAAAGCTTTAGAGATCAACGAACTATACAATATTCCAAATAAAGCGATCATTATGAAGGCGAAAGCCGCCGGCGTTAAATTCACGTTTGGAAGTAACAACGTGACACCAAACGTCAGCGATCTGTCTTACAGTATCCGCATGATGAAAGAATGTGGCCTGACCGCTGAGGATATGTATAAACCGAAAGTTAAAATCTAATCACACATTTACCCTCACCCTAATCCCCCGTTTAGGGACACCCTAAATGAGCGATTAGGGTAGACCTAAACGAGGGATTATTCTCTTTCTCGCAACATCCGTCGCATCTTCATATACCGATATTGCTTTATAATCATCTTACGGCTACGTATGATCTGATAACGATAAATGATACAAGATAAGATGAAATATACGCCCGCTTGAA
The DNA here is from genome assembly GCF_003670185.1 of Parabacteroides sp. CH2-D42-20. Lineage (NCBI taxonomy): Bacteria > Pseudomonadati > Bacteroidota > Bacteroidia > Bacteroidales > Tannerellaceae > Parabacteroides > Parabacteroides sp. CH2-D42-20. The sequence continues at coordinate 47,322 of NZ_RAYG01000036.1, forward strand.
TCCATAATACCCGATATTCATGCGCCACCTCATGCAAGGAAGCGCCTGCCGTATTGATACGAATAAATCCCTGGATACCCGGAGTAGAAGGAAACAAATAACCCACCACTTTCCAAAACGGAGGAATAGCCGCCTCCGGCCAAGAGACACCCGAGATAAATAACAAGATGACAGACGTGAAAACGAATACCAACATAGGCGACTCACGACTCGTCATAAATCCAGATAGCGTCATAGACATAAAAATACAGGCAAACAGGTAAGGCAGTAAAAACAACAAAATAGTCAGTGGCTCACCAACCTGAGGTAAGGAGAATAACTTAGGGACAATAGCCAATACCCAGATGCAAACCACCACATACAGCAAAAGATAAGTCAGCGACTTGCCGAACACGATACGCAAAGTTCCATTAAAATGTCGGCAAATAGGCACCAGACTATGAAAGCGGTTCTTTTCCCGGGCCGTTCCTCCCAACATTCCGATACCCAATATCAAGGTCTGTTGCAATACCAAGATCAAGATAGCCGGTACCAAGAAACTGGCAAAGCCATTCTGGGAATTAAACAACGCTACCGATTCATACGGGATCGGGTCTACCGTGATCTGGTCCATCTTATCCGTAGACGACGGATTATTATGCATCCGAAGTTCCTTACCCATATCCAATGACACCTCTGTCGTCGCCAAAAGGAAAGCCTTATAAAACAATAAGGCGCTCATATCGCAATACAACGAGACGGTTGTCTGTCGCCCTTCATGCAGGTCCTTACTATAATCCGGGGGAAAAAGCAAAATCCCATAGGCCTTCTTCTCATCCAACATCTTCTTGGCTTCCGCCATATCCGGACAAACACCCACTACTTCCACATCAGGCGTGGCGTTAACCCGTCTGGTAAACTCACGACTCAAATAGGAATCACTTTGATCTACCACCACCATCTTCGCCTCGTGTACTACCTCGTTATTATATATAAATGAATAAAGCAGCGGATATACGAAAGGCACCAAGAAAAAGAAAATCATGACCCCCGCATCTTTAAACACGTTTCTCAATTCATCCTTCCAAATATAAAACGTATCCAGAAGACCTTCCTTTATGATATATCGTAAACGATGTTCTCTTTTCATCACATACAGTTTTTACGGTAGATATTTGAAATCCAACAACGCCCTCTTCAAGTTCCGCCCGATAAGGAACGGCAAGATCAGAAATCCCAACAACCAAACGTACTCGCCCAACGTATAGAATAGTGTCCGCCCGTTCAAGGCTTGATCGACATAAATCAAGAAATAATGCCGTAGAGGAAACAAACGAGCCAACGCTTGCAACGTAGGGTCCATACCTTGTACCGGAAACGAGAATCCGACAATGGAGAACGAGATCATTCCGAACAGACTGGCGAAGCTAAGCCCTAAACGGGGAGTCGGTAATACGCCGATCATAAATACGCCTACCGCCTGAGAGGATATAATCAGCAAAAACATCGCCAAAAGCATCGGAAACCAACCGCTATTTAACGGGAAAGAATTAAATCCATACAACACCGCACAATACATAAAGCCTACGACCGTAAAAATAGCCGTCTGCGGCAATAACTTTCCCAACAAACTAACTGCGATAGAACTCCCTCCCATATCCAACCATTTACGGGATGTGGAATATTTAATTTCCGTACCGATACTGAATACTGTCACTAGAAATACCATCAACTGAATGATACCCGGCAAAACCGTATTATTCAAATATACCGAATAATTCAACCACGGATTGCCGATCGGATGCGTATCGATCACGATCGGTTGTAGCTGTCCCATGATCTGCGCTTCGGTATACCCTTTAGCTTGTCCGGTCTGTAAACCCACAGCGGCCCCCGCCAATACCGACATCGTTTTCATATCCCGAAACAGCAAGGAAGCGGCGATCAAATAGGTACCATTCGTATAGAAAGACAACCGGGGCTGCTTTCCAGATGTGGCGTCCACGGCGAAACCGGATGGAATGTAAAAAATTCCATATACATTCCCTTTCTGCATTTCCTGACGAGCCTCGGTAAACGACATGGTTTTCATATACACCTCTGTCTGCTCAAAGGCATCCAACTGGCGAATCAAATTGCGTGAAGTAGCAGAGTTATCCATATCCACCACTGCTATCGGCAGATCGGTCGGCAATCCCTCATGCATCAACGATACAAAGAAAATGACACAGATAGCCGGAGCGATCAGCATACAAAAGAAGTAAATCGGTTGAGCCACCAGCCGATGCACCTCACGCTTCGCGATAAGCCAGATTCTATGCAAACTTTCTTTATAGGTCATACGATCTCTTTCCCTTTTTTCTTTAAGATCACGGACATTCCTGGACGAAGATCAGCGACTTTCTCCAACGGACGAGCACGCACCTCAAAAGTCTTCGAGTCATATTGTCCATTCGTCTTTGTCGCTTTCCATGCGGCATACGAACCCATATCCTTCATATAATAGACTTTCAACTTCACCGGTAGGTCCCCCAACGCCGGAATAAAAGCATTTACTTCCGAACCAATCTTGATATCTTTCAACAGATCCTCACGAATACTGAAAGTTACCCATACATCATTTAAATCAGAGATATTCATGATCGGAGCGCCTGTACCAACCAACTCGCCGACTTCCGGGAACCGTTCTGAAACCTCCCCGTCAATCGGAGCCACCAAAGCGCTCTCGCCCACATACGACTCCACTTCAGCGATAGCACCTTCCGCACGTTGGACCATAGCGGCAGCGGCAGCCTTATCTTCCTTACGGGCACCTTCTTTTGCCATCTCATATTGAGAACGGGCAGCCTTCTCTGTCGCTACCATAGCGTTATAATTAGCCTCCACCTCGTCTCTTTTTTGAGCGGACATCACCCCTTTCTCGTATAAATTCTGAATACGATCGAAAGATTTCTTAGCGATAGTTAATCCGGCTTGCGCCTTTTGCCACATCTCATAAGCGGCCGTAATTTCCTGTTCACGGGCTCCTTTAATCGCTTTAGCGTTCTGCGCCTCCGCTGCCGCACGAGCCGCCTCCGCTTGTTTCAGCTTCGCCATAACCTCGGGCGTATCTAAAAAGACCAAAGTATCTCCGGCTTTTACCTGATCGCCTTCGCCAAAACGATAAGAAGCGATACGTCCGGGAACCTTACCGGAGATACGAACTTGGGTGGCCTCGGCCTGCCCCATTATAATATCGTCAGGCGGTGTAAGCAGGAAGAAACCCGCCAAGGCTACCAATCCGATCACGACCAATACCGTGATAAAAGCTAACATCATGTTACTGATAGAAAACTTCTTGTTCTCGTTCATCTCTGTGTATATTTTTATTTGTTATTACTCTTATTCATTTGCGGACAGTTTACCCAAAGCCTTGCTTAGATAAACTTCTGTTAATTTCACCTCGATTTGAGCATCAATCAAACTAGAGCGAGCAGAAACCCATGCTGTCTGCGCCTCCATTAAGTTCAAAGCCGGGATAACCCCTTCCTCAAAACCGAAATTCGCACGCCGCAAATTCTCTTCCGCATTTTCCATATTACGGGAAGAAGCGATCAACTTTTTGCCCGCTTCATTCACTTTATAAACGGATTGATTTACCTGCAACTCAATCTTTTCACGAGCATCCTGCCATTCCAGTGTTTTTATGCGCGTTTCCGCTTTCGCCGAGTTACGCCTATAAGTGCCTTCCCACCAACCGGACAAGGGTACCTTTACCATAACTCCGACATTAAACATACCAGCGAAATCATTTTTAAAACCATTAAAAACATTCGGATTCGTGACGAAGTAATTCGCCGCTAAAGCGACATTAGGCAACATCTCTGCCAAAGCAATACGTTCTTTTCGCTTATAGATTTTCGTTGCCAGATCCAAACTTCTCAGTTCATTACGATTCATGAAAGCCTCATTCAGATCAGCCGAGGCTTGTGTTGTCTCTACCGGAAAATTATCCAGCTTCTCGTCTGCAAGCGATAAATCCTCCTCTAAAGACAGACCACAAATTTGCGCTAAAAGCATTCGGGTTAAAGCCAGACCATTCTCAACCTTAGTCTGAGCCATCTCCGCCTCATTCAGTTTCACCTTGACAGAAAGCCCATCGGCCTCGGTAGCGACTCCCTCATAGATCATAGCGGTCACATCACTATCCATCTTACGGAGCAAATCCACATAAGCGTCCGCCAATTTCTTCTTATTCACCAAAGATATGACCTGCCAATAGGTTTCGTCAGTCTTATAAATCAAGTCCTGCAACTGTAAATTATTCATTGACTCCGCTAATTGCTTGGCAAACTTAGTGATTTGGTTATAATTAACGATCTTCCCACCCATGAATACAGGCTGCACCAACGATACATTACCCACCCAGATATTCTGCACATCCAAATGTTGCATATCGTTCACCCCACTCATCAAATGTTGGATCATCGGTAATTGGGCCAAGCCACCTAAAGAAGAGCTCAAGGATGAGGACAAAGCGCCCATGTCCAGTAAGTTTATATCCTTCTGGTTCCACATATAGGCACCGTTTGCCGATAATTGAGGAAAATACTTGGTAAAAGCGGCTTTCTTCTCGTTATCCGCCATCTTGATCTTTTCGCCAGAGATTTGTAGCTCCTTATTGTTCTGGATCGCCAGATTCCGGCACTCTTCCAATGTCAACATTCGCTGAGCGTGCATACAGCTCACCGTGACTACAAATGTTAATAGTAAGATAGTTCGTTTCATCTTTATATCGTTTTAACCTACCTATATAATGCCATCATATTCCCTATGTGACAAAAATATAAAAACCCGCACAAAAGTATAGGTTTAAAGCGAATATAAAATTGAACTAATTCAATAAAGGATACGTTTCTTCAACTTACAATACCAAGAATCACTAACCCCCATATATTGAGCTATATATTTATCAGGGACCCGGCTTACGATCCATTGGTGGTTCGTATAAAGATATTTCAGGAATTCTTCCGCCTTACAGGTTTGACGGACAGCGAACATTGAATAGAGCTTGGAAATAATCATCAGCATCACATTCTGATAACAGATAGCGAAAGCTGGATATCCCAACGACAAACGTTCGATATCCGTCCGGGAGAAACAAAGTAATTCACCATCCTCGATAGCTTTCACCTCAAACTCGGAAGGGACTTGTGTAAAATAACCGATTGTAGAAACAAAAGGGTACATACTATCCGAGGAGAAACCGGTTACGCATTCATTCCCATTCTCATTAATATATTGATTGATAAAAAGCCCTTTATTAATAAAATAGGCATCTTGGCACAACTCGCCCGTACGAATCAAATAATCCCCTTTCCGGATTGTCACACCTCGAGTACAACTTTCCAAATCCTTTAGGAAAGATTCATCTCGAGACAGAATCTCCGGAATAAAACTTAGGAACTTCTCAAAGTCGGGAGATAATTTCATAGTTAATCATCCAAGGTAAATCTCTTCTGTCCGATCAAATTACCGTCAGAGAAAATATCCACACGGTAAGTACCCGGAGATAAGAATTCCTCGATATTCCAATACATGGTCACAGCCACCTCCTCACCTTCATATTCTATCATTTTCTTCATAGAATAATTGATTTCCTTTCCTTCAAAAGCGAATACATCCGCACGGCTTTTCACCAATATATCGTCATCCGGTTTCATGATCCGTACATATACCATCTTTTCGCCGACAGGAGCGGTAATGTTCTTCGCTATCTTGAAAGTCACGACAAATTGCTGCATCTTTTTAATACGCTTAGCTAGTTTACCTCGAGAGTTCACAGGAGTCACGTTAATATCCGTCGCATCCAAACGACTAGCTAACGTTACTCTTTCCGTCAATTTCTCTTTTTCCTTTTTCAAGGTAGCAGCCTGTGAAGTAGCCCTCTGATATTTCTGAACAGCCTCTTTCTTCTCAACCTTCAATTGCTCATTCTCACGATTCAAGGAATCGATTTGGACAACATAGTTACGCATGATTTTACGTAAGGTATCCAATTCCTTTTTCAAGCGAGCTATTTCCTTCGCATTCGTAGCCTTCACCGTACGCAATTCTTCCAATAAACGTTGTACCTTTGCTTGCTCCGTAGATAATAGGGCAACAAGGGAATCATTGCCTACGCTAAACTTATAACCTTCATATTGAAGAGACAATTCATTATATTCATCCTCCAAAGATTCTTTCTCAAGATCAAAGGTTTCCACCAAATCAGTCATTTGCTGCTTTTGATGATAAATATAATAACCGGCACCAGCAATAATCAGTACCAATACTATAACTGCTACAATAAGTAGCGAAAGTTTATTTACTTCTTTATTCTCTTTCTTTTCAGTATCCATATGAGGTTCTTAGCTATTACAAAAGCACAAAATTACAATTTCTTATCCATCCGAACAACAAAGTACACCTAAAAATAGAAAAAGACAGAGAGGATATATACCAAAAAAAGGAGCCAATCTTTCGACTGACTCCTTTCACCTAAGACGGCGGCTACCTACTCTTCCACTGTT